>JAICXX010000123.1 GCA_025934485.1 Chitinophagaceae bacterium | reverse complement strand
GAAGATAGTGTGGATGGTCGCATCGGCATAGGAATGATAGTCGGGGAATTTCTTTTTTAGCGCGGGAAGTTCGCCGATGAGGTCGTCGCGGGAAACGGCAGGGTAGGATATGCCCTGGATATAATAACAAAAGATAGGTTCGATGGAACCGTTGTGGTCGAAGTCTTTATAATAGAGGTTCAGCGGTTGCCCGGCGCTGGCGGTGAACTGGTTGTTGAGGCCCTGGTTGCCAAGGACCAGGTCGGGGCGGCCATCGCCGTCGAGGTCTGCTACCGCGATGCGGTTCCACCAACCGGTAGAGGGGAAGTGGATGTAGTGGTGGGTGGCGTCTTCCAGGTGACCATTCTTGTTCAGGAATATTTTGATTGGCATCCATTCGCCGACGACTACTAGGTCGGGGCGATGATCGTTGTCGAGATCGAACCAGGCGGCATCGGTGATCATCCCGAGCGAAGAAAGGGCGGGCGCCAGCTGGGCGGTGGCGTCGGTGAAGCGGCCTTTGCCGTCGTTGATGAGGAGCCGGCCACCGGGTGAGAGGGGATAGCTGCCGGGTGTTACCCGGGCGCCGATGAAAAGATCGAGATCGCCGTCGCCGTCGACGTCGGATGCTTTTACGGTGCTTAGATCCATTCGCATATCGGGAAGTGCATGCTCCGCTTTGGTGAAGTGGCCTTTGCCGTCGCTCAGGTAGAGCCGGGGTTGGAGGTGTGGGTCGTTTTCCGGCAGCTCGTAACCGCCGGCGCCGATGAAGAGGTCGGGGTTGCCGTCACCGTTTGCGTCGAAGAAGATAGCCGCGCCGTCGTCCTGAAGGGAATCTTTTTCGATGGCCGGCTGGCGACTGGGTTGGAGGATGCCAGTGGCTGTTTTTGTATAGAGTTTGGCGGGGTGGCCAATGGATCCGCCCATAAAAACATATTGACTGGTTTGCGCCAGAGCGGGGCCGCGACGGGAAAGATAGTTGATGAGCAAGGGGGAGTGGTCGAAATCGTTGTACTCGTTTTCTATGTGAGCGGGGACGGGTGTGGCCGCGGCGGTGAGCAGTGGCCGTGGGCGGTTGGCTTTATAGTCCCAGCGGCCGGCCGCGTCCTTGATGGCAATCTTTAGTGTGGTGTCGACGGAGCTATTTTTGAGGACCTGGAAACGGTCGTCGGGCCAGATCACGAGGATCGAATCGATACGGGTGTGGCAGCCGGTCCCAAAATTGAGCACGGGGTCGACGGAGGACTGAAAGCCGCGAACGGGGAAGGCTTCCTGGTAGAAGAGGGTGTCTTTGCAAAAGAGTTTGACTTTAGAGCCGATGCCCGTACTGTTTTGCGGAGTGCCCTGGAGGGCGATCTTGAGGTAATGGTTTTTTTTGTTATGGCGGGCGTTGTTGCGGTAGACGGAGGCGAAGTCGTTGGTATTGTTGATGACGAGGTCCATGGCGCCATCGTTATCCAGGTCGACATAGGCGGCGCCGGCGGAGACGGTTTTTTGATCGATGCCCCAATCTTTGGTTGCGCGGGTGAAGATACCGCTGCCGTCGTTGCGAAAAAGGTAGCTGGTTCCGGCGCCGGGTGGCATGTTGGCGAGCGCGTCTTTTACGGCTTGTTCGTTCGTTGTGGCGTGGTCATGCAGGGATTTGTCGGCGGAGTATTTAAGAAAATCCATGTCCGTATAATCCCGGACATAACCATTGCTGACGAACAGGTCTTTGTTGCCGTCGTTGTCGAAGTCGGAGAAGAGGGCAGACCAGGACCAATCCGTGTTCGAGACGCCGGCCAGCTGGCCGATCTCGCTGAAGGTGCCGTCGCCGTTGTTCTTCTGGAGCATGTTACGGCTATATTGGTAGTAGAAATTCTTGAAGAGGGCCTGGAACTTGTCAAAGTTTTCGGCGCCGCTGTGCATTTTCTGGGCATGGTTGTCTTGTGGCAGCATGTCGAGGGTCACGAAGTCGATGAGGCCGTCGTTGTTGAAATCGGCGAAATCGTTGCCCATGGAATAAAGCGAAGTCTCGTCAATGCTGTTGGCTAGTTTTTCGGTAAAGGTCACGGGGCCGTTAGCGGCGGTGTCTGTGCGGCCGTTGTTGATGAAGAGGTAGTCGGGTTCGTTGAAATCGTTAGAGACGAAGATATCGGGCCAGCCGTCGTTGTTGACGTCGGAGATGGCGAGGCCGAGGCCGAAGGTGAGCACGTCGGAGGTGATGCCGGCTTCTTTGGTGACGTCGGTGAAGACGGGGTGGTGGAGGGAGGCGTTGTAATCGTTGCGATAGAGCTTGCAGGAGAAGGCTGGGCGCGTTTCCTTGCGCAAGCCGGGGTTGTCTACGGCACCCGTCGTGAATTCGTGGAGGGAGTGGTTGATGAGGAAGAGGTCGAGGTCGCCGTCTTTGTCGTAGTCGAAGAAGGCGGCCTGAGTGGAGAAACCATCGTTGTCGAGGCCGTATTCGTGTGCTTTCTCGGTGAAGGTGTTGTCACCGTTATTGATATAGAGAAGGTTTCTCCGTTGGGCAGGGTTGGCATCGGCGGAGCGGCAGATATAGATATCGAGTTTGCCGTCGCCGTTGATATCGACCATAGTGGCGCCGGTGCACCAACCTTGTGCTGCGGCGATGCCGCTTTTTTCCGTGATGTCTTCGAAGGTAAAATTGCCTTTGTTGAGGAACAGGCGGTTGTGGACCATATTGCCGGTGAAAAGGATATCGGGCAGGCCATCGTTGTTTATATCGCCGATCGCTACTCCGCCCCCGTTGTAGAAATAGATATAGTTGAGGACGTTGAGGGATTCGCCGTCGAAGAGGGTGTTTTGGAAGTCGATGCCGGTGTGGTCTTTGTCGAGCCTGGTAAAGAGGGTGGAAGTGTCGGCGGTGTCACAGCCGGCGGCGAGGATAGCGAGAAGGAGGAGGAGGCGAACGAGGTGGCGCATGGCAGTTTATTGAAAAAGAGGCCCCACCCTGGGTGGGTGGGGCCTAAGGTAGTGGTTTTTCCTAGTTCTTATCCCACCAGAGCGGGGTGAGTTCGTTGTCGGGTCCACCGAGGGCCGTTACGCCGGTTTGTACACCTGCGGCGTTGGTAGTTTTTTCGCTTGTCAGGAATGGTATGCGGCGAAGGTGATTTTTGGTCGGGTCGGGAATGAGTGGGTTATCCGAGTTGACCACTGAATAGAGCGGCATGACCGGGTTACGACGCCAGTCGGCCCAGGCTTCCAAACCATCCGGGTACAATGCCAGCCATTTTTGGGTTGCGATCTGTTTTCTCTCCATCGTGGGGTCCGCGCTCCAGGCGATGGGTACATTCGAGACGGCCGTATCCTGGCCGTTGGGGCCGGGGTAGGCGCCCGAAGGTGCCGGGGTGTTCGTGCTGGCGATGTAGTTGGTGACCGCTGCGCCGCTGATACCCCATTGGGCCATGGATTGGGTGATGCCGGCCTCATAAAGCGACTGTGCGCTGCCGCCCATGTTCCAGCCTTTGAGGGCGCCTTCGGCGCGGAGGAAGAAGCACTCTGCCGATTCCATTACGTTTTGAGGGGTATTGGTATAGGAGGCTTCGCCGACGACCGCACCACCTACGGTGACGTTGGTAGAGGACCAGCGTTGACCCTGGTGGGAGTTTGCCGCGGCGAGGTTTTGGGGCATGGTTTGTTGTGCTACGCTTAGACCGTTCCGGAGACCCTGATAGTTGGCGAAGATGCCATTTTGGGGGTTGCCGCTATTGGCCGTTGGCAGGAAGTATTGCGAGATACGGGGATCCTGGTAGCCTTTGAGTACGGAGGACATGGTGGCGCTCATCCGGAACTCGTTCCAATCCGACATAGTAGACAGGCCGTTGATGTCACCGCCTGTGGAGGAACGGGTGACGAAGCAATCGTCCCCGGGGCTGGCGGTCATGACGCCGGCTGCTACCGAGGCTTCAGCTTCTTTCTGAGCCGTTGCGGGGTCTACATTGGAAACGCGGAGGGCGAGGCGGAGGCGGAGGCTGTTCGCGAATTTGATCCACGAGGATACGTCGCCTTTGTAGAAGAGGTCATAGGTGCCATAGGCATTGGAGCCTTTAAGCGGCGTAAGGATGGCGATGGCCTGGTCTAGCCTGCTGAAGAAGTCGGCGTAGATCTTGTCCTGCGGATCGTAGGGAACCGAGGTCTCTACGGTGCCGGCCTGGAAATAGGGGATGGGGCCCCAATAGTCTGTCGCTTTCATAAAAGTGAGTACCCAGACGACTTCGGCCATGGCGTGTTCGGCGGAGGCGGAATCGGTGTTCTGGAAGATGGTTTGCAATTGGGGCAATACATCGGTGTAATAAGGGCTGAAGTTGGCTCCTACCCAGTTTTGGTTGATGACCAGGCGGTCCGAGCCAAAATAGGTGGCTTCGCAGGCAAAATATTGGCAGTACTGGTCGGCGAAGAGATTCTGGGCGACCTGGTAGTTACCCTGGTTGACCGTTCCTATGTCTTCGGCATGTGTGAAGAGGAAGGGGATGACGGCCGGGGTGACAGTCGCGATCTTGTTCTTATTGGTATTGACATCGGTGTAGTTCTTTGTACAGCTAGTGCCGAAGAGCAGTGTGCCCGCGGCTATTGCTGCAAACAGCCCCATGCCTTTTTTATTTATTAGTCTTTTCATTTTCGTAATCTTTTGATTTAGAAGTTTGCTTTTAGATTGAAGCCGAGGGTACGGGTAGAGGGGATGGCACCGTATTCGACGCCCTGGAAGACGCCGTTGCCGTTGGCGACATCCGGATCGAACCACATCTTACGCGTGCCGATACCGGGGATGTTGAGGATCGAGTTACCGCGATAGATCCAGAAGAGGTTCCGGGCGACGGCGGAGAATCTCAGCGACTTGATCACGGTAGTGTTCTTGAGCGGGATGTCGTAGCCGATGGAGAGCTCGCGGAAGCGGAAGCTGGTAGCGTTGTAGGCAAAGAACTGGCCTGAACCATACCGTTGGTTGGAGGCTGTTTGCCAGAATTGCTGTGCGGTGATGGCTGTGTTTACGGGAGCACCGTTGACGTCTACACCGCCGAGGACGAGACCGCCTTCGCGATGAGCGAGGGTATTCTGGGTGATGCCGCTGAAGGACAGGTTCATTTCCGTTCCGGAGACCATTGTGCCGCCGATGCGACCGTCGATGAGGAAGCGGAGGGAGAAGCGTTTGTATTGGAACGTGTTGGTCAAGCCAACGAGTTCGTTGGGGTTATAGTTGCCGATCTTGCGAAGGGTGTCGCCGGTGATCTGCGTCGTCAGGGGAGCACCGATGGCCGTACCCGAGGACTGCACTTCATATTGACCTTTGGTATTCTTAAGCCAGACATAGCTATACATGTCTCCGAAGCTGCCGCCAACACGTGCTTCTGGCTGTGCCGAGCGGGCGTCGACGCCGCCTAGGTCGAATACGCTGAGCTGCGGCAGGAGTGAGATTACCTTGTTGCGGTTTAGCGAGAAGTTAGCCGAGAGGTCCCAGCTAAGATCCCGTGTTTTGACGATCGAAGCGTTGACTGTGAGCTCGATACCATGGTTCTCGATGTTACCGGCGTTGAGATACTGGTTAGCGTAGCCCGTGGCGACGGGAAGGGGGACCTGGAAGAGCTGATTAAAGGTATTGCTGTGGTAATAGTTAGCGGCAAGACCGAAGCGATCTTCGAGGAGGCGGATCTCGAAGCCGGCCTCGTAGCTACGGACTTTTTCCGGTTGGAGATTGGGAATAGCGTTGGTGGGGCTGCGCTGGATGCTGCCGTTTCCGGCGCCCTGATCATAATTCAGCGTATTCTGGAGGAGGTAGGGGGTACCGCCGTTGCCTACATTAGACCAGGAGCCGTTGACCTTGAGGAAGGAGATAGCCTGGGGCAGGGTGACCAACTCGTTGATCAGAACGGAAAGACCTGCGGAGGGATAGGTATAGTGAAAGGGGGCGGGGAGTGGCGAGGCCCAATCCTGCCGGAAGGTTCCATCCAGATAGATTGCGTTCTTCCAGCCGATATTGGCGTGAGCATAGACGGCTTCCGTGAGATCTTCGCTGGCGTTTTGGGCGAGGGCGGGGTTGGAAGCGAAGTTGAGGCTGAATTTATTGGCTACGTTCAAACCGTTGGTACCAGCGTCTTTCTCATTGAAGGTAACGTCGTCGCGGATGGTACCTACCTGGTAATCGATCTTCAGGTCTTTGGCCAGATCGTTGTGACCCATGACTGCCAGGTCGAACCAGCGTCGCTCCGAATTGAGGGCCGTAGTATAGAAGGCGCCACCGGCGTTGGTGGCCCAAAGCAGGGTACCTTGCATGTATTGTTGATCCAGCTCGTCGTCGGTCCGGTCGAGGGTTACTGACCCACGAGCGCTGAGCCAGGGAGTGATCGCATATTTCAATGAGGCGAAGCCAACCACCCGCTGACGGTCTTCCGAAATCGAGGTGTTGTTCAGCATCCAGTAGGGATTCTGATAGATCGAATTGAGCGTTGATGGCCAGTTAGTCGGCGCGGCAATACCTACGTTGGTAATGGACTGGTATTGCTTAGCGTCGCTGAGTTTTTCGGACCGGGGCATCTCGTAGGCATCGAAAACCGGGCTGTTCTCTTCACCGGTACGGGGTTTGCCATTGATGATCTGGTTGATATAAGTGGCTTTGGCGTCGTAGGTCAGTTTGGGTGTGATCTGGCCCGAGATGCGGAAGTCGAGGGTATGCCGATTCAGGTCGTTGTTCGGCATGATGCCTTTGGCGTAGTTGTTCGTATAGGAGAAATAGGTTTGGACTTTGTCGTATCCGGCCGATACCCCTACCGAATTGTTGAGGGAGAGACCGGTATTGAAGAAATCTTTTACGTTATCGGGCTGAGCCGTATAGTTACTTTGTTTGTACAAGTAATTGATATAGCTCTGACCGGACATCCGGGCGCCCCAGCTGGCTCCGGATAGGGACGAATCGCTGGCGATCTTTCCGGCATTTCCCTGTCCGTAAGAATTCTGGAATTTAGGCAGGGCGAAGGGCCGTTCGAAGCCGATTCCGGAATTAACCGTGACGTTAAAATGGCCGGAGTGTCCTTTTTTAGTTTCGATGACTATGGCGCCGTTACCTGCGGCGCTTCCGTACAGGGCCGCTGCGGTGGCGCCACGAAGTACGTTCATGGATTCGATATCGTCGGCATTGAGCTCGGAGGCGCCGTCGGAGGTCTGGAGGGCGCCGAAGTCGTTGCCGGCGGTGCTGAAGGTGGTGTTCAGCCAGGGAACGCCATCGACGACGATGAGGGCGTTGTTGTTGCCGTTGAGGTCACGGTTTCCGCGAAGGATGATCGAGGTTCCGGAACCGAGGCCACCGGAGCCCTGGGTGACGACGAGGTTTGCCACTTTACCGTTGAGGCCGGTCATGAAGTTGTCCGTGGGCCTGACTTCGGTAAGTTGCTGGGTGGGAACCGTTTGGGTGGCATAGGCCAAGGTCTTTTGTTGGCGTACGATACCCATGGCGGTAACGACAACCTCACCCAATTGTTTGCTGTCCGCGGAAAGCAGGATGTCCAATGGGACTCCGGGGCGTGCCACGACCTGTCTTGTTGCAAAGCCTATCGAGGAAATGATCAAGGTAACGGGGCCTGCCGGAGCCTTGATGGAAAAGCTGCCGTCGGCACCGGCTGTCACCGATCTCCTGGTGTCCTTGATGGTGATCGTGGAGCCGGGAAGCGGCGATTTGTTCGTTTCTTCGGAAATCTTTCCGGTAATTGTCTGTTCCTGGGCAAGCGTTGTTGTCATGCATGCGAGCAGGAACAGGAAAAACAGTAATGTTCTTCTTGTCATAAGCAGATTTTAGTGTGTTAAGAGAATGAGTGTTCCCTTTTGGTTCGTTGTAATGATTAAATTTAGATTTATTTAACACGTCTCCAACACGCAAACGTTTGCGGGAAATGCAGATTGGGCAAACGTTTGCGGACAAAATCGATTAAGCAATCGATTGCGTGAATCTGTGGAGGGTGGCCGCGTGTTCCGTGAAGCGTTGCAGCAGGGTTGCCTGGTTTGCGGCGCGGTAGTAATTATGGCCTTCATAGCGGCTTCCATAGTAGACATCGCCATTGAGATAATCCGTGAGAAAGCGAAGTGCCTGCATATAGACCATGTACTCGCCTGCGTAGACGAAGGAAGCTCTTTCGACGGGCGTGAGTATGCCGGCCATCTCTTCCATATAACCGCGGACGATCGCCTCGAAGAATTCGGGTCGGATATGGATGCGGGAGAGGTCCTGCTCTTCTTCGCTTACGGGGCATAGATAGGTCCTGAACATATCGCCAACATCGCTGATGAAATAACCGGGCATCACAGTATCGAGGTCGATGACGCAGATGCCGTGGCCGCGTTTGTCGAAAAGAACATTGCTGATCTTGGTATCGTGATGCGTTACGCGGCGTTTGAAGCTGGGGTTGGAGAGGATGTCTTCGTATCGGGTGACGAGGGGATGTTGTGCCTCGAGGTATTCGATAAGCTGGCCTGCTTTGACAATGCGTTCTTTGAGTCCTCCTTCGAGGGCGTCCCGGAAGGCGGCGTAGCGAGCGGACAGGTCATGGAAATCGGGCAGGGTCTCATGAAGGCGGCCGGCGGGGAAATCCGAAAGCATGCGGGTGAAAGCGCCGAACTGACGGGCTGCTTCGAAGGCCTGTTCGGGTGAATGGACGACATCGATGGTGACGGAGTTGGCGACAAAGGGATAGAGGCGATAGTAGTTCTGGTCTATTTCGATGAGGGTCTTACCGGAGAGGGATCGTACAGGCCGGGGGAAAACGATATCGGGGAAGCGTTGGCTGAGGTACTCGCCGATCATTTCGATGTTGTCCGCGACATACTCGGGTCGCGTAAAAACCTGGTGGTTCAGCTGTTGGAGAATAAATAGGTCATGCCCCTTGCGGACAAGCCAGGTGCGGTTAATAAGGCCGGTGCCGTGTGGGGTTACGGATACATTGTTAGAAAAATTATAAGCGGACAGTACCTCGTCGATCATGTTTTCAAGTTAAATCGGCTCAAACTTAGGGAAGGAACCCGGAAATTGAGAACGCAAACGGTTGCGCAGTCTTAACGTTTCGTGTGGATGACCAGCGTGCCATTGATGACAACGTTTTGAAAAGTCTCCGGCGCCTGGGCCTTCTCTTTGGCCGGCGTGTCGATCAATTCCATGAGGATCTCGGCGGCTTTGGCGCCCTGCTGGAAGGGGTACTGTTCAACGGAGGCCATGGGTGGTGTTTCCAGGTAGCTGGTGATCGGCAGGTTGGCATAGCTGACGAAGCAGATGTCTTTACCGATCTTAAGTTTTTGCTTGCGGGCGTATTGCATGGCGTCGAGTGCGATATAGTCGTTGATCACGAGGATAGCGGTAGGCCGGGGGCGTTGACTGAGGAGCTGTTGCATTGCCTGGTGGGTCCCTTCCCGGGTGAGGTCAGTGGAGGTTACCAGACCGAGGTCGATCTTGAGCCGTTTTTTGATGAGAACCTGTTTATAGGTCTCGATACGTTCATGGGTGGAGCGCATCTTTTCGGGGCCGTTGAGGACGCCGATACGCCGGTGTCCTTTTTCGATGAGGAATTCGATGGCTTCGCGGGTTCCCGTGTTCATATTAGCATATACCTTGTTGAAGTCGGGTAATGAAGGGACCCGGTCGAAGAAGACGACGGGAATGCCGTATTTTTTTAGTGTTGTAAAATGCTCGTAGGATGTAGTATTCGCGCCCAGGGAAGCGATGATACCGTCGACACGGTTATTGATCATCGTGGAGATGATCTGTTTTTCTCTTTGGATGTCGTCGCGGGATTGGCTGATGAGCACGTTGTATTTATGCCCGGTTGCTATTTCTTCGATGCCGTTGATCGCTTCGGAAAAGAATTCTTCCTTGAGATTGGGCAGCACGACGCCGATGGTATAGGTCTTACTTTGTTTGAAAGATATAGCCGCCTGGTTAGGTTGGTAATCCAGTTCCCTGGCCAGTTCCTGCACGCGGGTCTTGGTACGCAGGCCGATGCCGGGGTGGTCGTGCAGCGCCCTGGAGACGGTGGAAACCGAGACGTTCAATCGTTTGGCGATCTCTTTGATTGTGGGGAGCTTGTTCCCATTCATAGGCTAAAAATACGGTAGATGGTTAAAAAAATATTAAATAACAAAGTCTTTTATCTAAATTGGTCGGGAGGAGCTTAGTTTGTCGTCATGAATCCGCCGAAACTACTTGTTTTTTTTGTTCTGGGTATGCTGGTCACAGGGGGTGCCGTGAGGGCCCAGGTCGAGGTAAAGGGAACGGTCTATGATATCAGCGCGCTGAACCCGGTGCGTGGGGTGAGTGTTCTGGCAGTAAGCGGCAGGGGAACGCAGACGGATTCGCTGGGCCGGTATCGGATCGTGGTGAGTATCAATGACAGTCTTTCCTTTTCTTATCTGGGGCGGGCGACGTCTAAAACGGCTGTCAAGGACCTGCCGCAGGGATATCCCTTCGATATTAGTTTGCATGTGACGGTCTCCGACACGCTGCCTACGGCTACTGTATGGAACCGCAACTACGAGCGGGACTCGCTGGAGAACCGGAAGGAATACCAGAAGGTCTTCGATTACAATGGAAATGTGTTACATGGCATGAATATGAGTCAGCGGGGCGGTTTTGGTGTCGGGCTGGATTTCGACAGGTTGTTCGATGGGAAGGCCAACAAGCGCATGGAGGCGTTGCAAAGCCGGCTGGAGTGGCAGGAGAAAGATAACTATATCGATCATCGGTGGAGTGTAGCCGTCGTCAAACGGGTAACGGGGCTGCAGCCGCCGGCGCTGGATACGTTTATGCGGCAGTACCGGCCGAGCTATGAGTTCATCCAGAGTTGCGAGACCGAATACGAATTCTACAAATACATCCAGGAGTGGGCCAGGTTCTTTATCGAGGATTGGAATGTCGCGCATAAGGATGCGATGATCAAGCCCAGGAGTGCTGAAAACTGATCCTCCTTTATTTATGGGAAAAAGAGTTTGAGCGGGATGGCCTGTCCGGTGTTGTCGATCACGGTCACTTCCGGAAAGTAGGTGTTGTCCGCAGCAGTAACGATCCAGCCTTTTACCAACTGCTGGCCGTAGACCCCATTGTTGCTTTGAATGCCGGCATCGACGTAGACCAACTCTGCGCTGAGACAGGTGTCATCGTAGGGCGCGGTGGGTATGTCCGGTTTGGCGTTAGCGGGGCCACCCTCTATGACACATTGTTTGTAGTTGGCCAGGAAGAGCTGTCGCAGGTTTCCGAGGGATTGGTGGCCGGTCGTATCGCTATTGGGTAATTGGCCGGAATAACCGCCCAACGAGTCTTTGAGGGTGCCGATGCTGTCGAAGTCGAAGGTCATATTAGCGGATGGGACGCGAAGGCCGTTGAGGATGAGTCCTGCGCCGACCTGGTAGTCCGAATGATGGTTGGCTGCCTGCTGTGCGGTGATATTATTTACGTAAAGAAATTGCAGGTTGGAGGTGGACAAATGGTTCTTTTGGAAGTACGCGTCGATGGTATCGAGCTGTCCCGATCTTACAAGGGGGCCTGTGGGTGGAAAGACCCGGGAGATACAACCGTTCATGCCCGTGGCGTTATGCCGGGAGCAGGAGGCGAGACTTGCGATCAGCAGAATGGACCATAAGAGGGGTAGCTTTTTTATGTGCAATGCTTTTCCCTTTGACAAAATTTTGGGGTCTACCGTTGCACCGGTGTACATTCGGGTATGGATATAACTATTCTGGATTCACGCGTGCTGGCGGGTACAAAGTATAATTTACGCAAGGTTAGTTTTGAATATACGGACAGGACCGGGCAGCGGGAGACGCAGACCCGGTATGTTTTCGACCGGGGTAATGGCGCGGCGATCCTTTTGTATAACCGGGCTGCGGGTACGGTGATCCTGACGCGACAGTTCCGGCTGCCCACCTGGCTCAATGGCAATCCTACGGGGATGCTCGTCGAGGTGTGTGCCGGGGAGCTGGATGAGGAGGCGCCGGAGGCGGCGATCCGGCGGGAGACGGAAGAGGAAGTGGGGTTTCGGGTCGGGGAGGTTATGCGGGTATTCGATGCGTATCTGTCGCCGGGAGCGGCTACGGAGATCGTTACTTTTTTTATGGCGGAATATTCGGCGGCGATGAAGGTGGGTGAGGGAGGAGGGTTGGCTGCGGAGCATGAGGAGATCGAGGTGCTCGAGATGCCGTATGCCGAGGCGATGCGGATGGTGCGGTCGGGGGAGATCAGGGATGCGCGGACGATCATGTTGTTGTTGTGGGTGCGGGGCCAAATTTTTCCTTATATTTAGCGAAAGCGTACTGTCATGAGAAAATACTTTTTGCTTTTGGGGATGTGTGTCGGGGTTATGGCGGGGGTGCGGGCGCAGGAGGCTCGGCCGATGAGTTCGGTGGAGATCGACAGCCTGGTGGAGCGGACGTTGCGGGCATTCGATGTGCCGGGTATTGCGGTGTGCGTGATCAAGGATGGGAAGGTGGTGCATTCGAAGGGCTACGGGGTGCGAAGCCTGGACACGAAGCTGCCGGTGGATGAGAACACGCTCTTCGGCATTGCCTCCAACAGCAAGGCGTTCACGACGGCGGCGTTGGGGATGCTGGTCGACGAAGGCAAACTGCGGTGGGACGACAAGGTCAGGAAATATATTCCGGAGTTCAAGTTGTACGATCCCTATGTGACGGAAGAGTTCACGATCCGGGACCTGCTTTGCCATCGCAGCGGGCTCGGGCTGGGTGCGGGTGATCTGATGTTCTTTCCCGACAGCAGCGATTTTACCATCCCCGATATCATCCACAATCTACAATTCCTCAAGCCGGTTACCAGTTTCCGTAGTGCCTATGCATATGATAATAACCTGTACATTGTAGCGGGGGAGGTCGTCGCGCGGGTGAGCGGTATGAGTTGGGAGGACTTTATCGAAAAACGAATTATGGCGCCGTTAGGCATGACGCTTAGCGCTGCTTCGTATGACCGGCTGCATGACAGCAGTGATGTCATCGACGGGCACGCGCCGGTAGACGGCACCGTACGGGTGATCGCGCGAAGCCGCAGCAAGGTGGACCATGCCGCCGGCGGCATCTATTCCTGTATCTCGGATCTCAGTAAGTGGGTAGAGCTGCATCTGGACAGTGGTAAATATGGTCCCGACAGCACGCAGCTTTTCTCCAGGGCCGTATGGCACGAGCGGTGGGCGCCGCAGACGATCCTCCGGGTCAACGGCCCGGGGGTCTATAACACCCATTTTGCGGCTTATGCGCTGGGATTCGTGGTGAACGACGTACATGGGTACAAGCAGGCGAGCCATACCGGTGGCCTGGAGGGCATGGTTACCGCGATCACGATGATACCCGACCTGCGGCTGGGCATTATCGTGCTGACCAATCAGCAGGAGGGACTGGCCTTTCAGGCCATCATCAACCAGATCAAAGATGGCTATTTCGGTATTACGGGCACCGACCGGGTAACGGAATATGCGGCATCCCACGAGCGGCAGCTCGAGAAAGCCAAACATCTCACCGATTCCATTTGGCGGGAGGTAGCGGCTTTCCAGACGCAGTCCACGGTGGGACGCAGGGGCGCCGCCGGAGGCGGCGGAGGGCGTCGTGGGGCCGAGGGAGCCGCGGGCCCGCGCATCAATATGGCGCCCTATCTGGGTACCTACCGCGATAAGTGGTTTGGGGAGATCGTGATCTCGGTGAAGAACGGCAAACCCTGGTTCGACAGCAAGCGTTCGCCGAAGCTTACGGGGGAGATGTTGCCTTATAAGGGCAATTCCTTTATCGTTAAATGGCGGGACCGGAGCATGGATGCCGACGCTTATGTGATCTTTTGTCTCGACGAGCGGGGAATTGCGAGCGGCATCCGGATGAGACCCATCTCTCCGCAGACGGATTTCAGCTATGATTTCCAGGATCTGGATCTTCAACGAGAAAAATAAACACTATGTCGAAACTGTTTTCGCGTCTGCTGACGGCAGCGGCGTTAGCAAGCGGTCTGCAGGCCCACGCGCAGGACTATCTGAAATTACATGAGAGGGCCATCGTGGTGGACACGCATAACGATGTGCTGAGCGAAGCCACGTTAAAGGGGCTGGATATCGGCACCGATCTCACGGGCAGGGCGATGTCCGATCTGGCGCGATTTAAAAAAGGCGGCGTGGACGTGCAGGTCTTCTCCATCTTTTGTGACGATCAATTTGGGGTAGGCAGCGCTTTCCGCCAGGCCAACCGGGAGATCGACAGCCTTTACGCTATTGCCGCGCGCAATCCTGACAAAATGGAGATCGTGACCAATACTGCGGGGATCGAGCATGCGGTGAAGCATCATAAGTTGGCCGCGATGATCGGGGTGGAAGGCGGACATATGATCGAAGACGATATGGACAAGCTGGACAGCTTTTATAAACGGGGTGTCCGGTATATGACGCTGACCTGGAATAACAGTACGCCCTGGGCTACTTCCGCTATGGACGAAACGGCGCATACCTGGACGGTGACGCCCTACGGGCTTACCGAAAAGGGGAAGGCGATCGTGAGGCACATGAACGAGCTGGGGATGCTGGTGGACCTGAGCCATGTGGGGGAGAAGACCTTTTGGGATGCCATCCATACGACGACCAAGCCTGTTATCTGTAGTCATAGCAGTGTGTATGCCATTTGCCCGGTACCGCGGAATTTGAAGGATGACCAGATCAAGGCCGTTGGCGCCAATGGCGGGGTCATCCAGGTGAATTTCTATTCCGGCTTTCTCGACAGCAACTATGCTCCGCGGGTCAAGCGGTTCCTCGCGTGGCACAAGACCGAGTTTGATAGCCTGACGACTAGCGGAGCGCCGCAATACGCCGTCAATGAATACCTATCGAAAAAATACCCCCGGGAGGCCGATAGTCTGCGGGCGCCGTTGTCGCTGCTGATCGATCATATCGACTATATCGTGAAGCTGATAGGGCCGGATCACGTAGGGTTGGGGTCGGATTTCGATGGCATCGAATCGCCGCCACAGCAGCTGGATGATGTGAGCACATATCCGTTGATCACCCGGGAACTGCTGAAGCGGGGATATAAGCCGGCGGATATCGAGAAGATACTGGGTGGGAATTTTATAAGAGTATTGAAGGCTAATGAGCAGAAGTAAGCTTTTGTCGATCCTCAATGTGTTGGGGCTGGCTGCCACCATTGTGGTGAGCTGGCTCAGCACTACCGGTGTCTTTAATGGTCATACAATGGCTGGTATCTCGGCGCGTTATCCGACGCCGGTGACGCCGGCGCCCTATGCTTTTTCCATCTGGGGACTGATCTATCTTTCTTTGATCGGGTTTGTAGTTTATAATGCTCGTGCGGGCACGCGTGTTGGCGGGTGGTTTCTTGTCACTTGTGTGGCCAACTGTTGCTGGGTGCTGGCATGGCTGTATGGATGGACAGGAATATCGGTGCTGTTAATGGCGATCCTGCTGGGTGCCTTGTTACGGATCGTCGTCTTGACGGATATGGAGCTTACCGATCCCTTGTGGCCGGAGATCGTATTTGTCTGGTGGCCTTTTTGTTATTATACGGGCTGGATCACGGTGGCGATCCTCGCCAATCTAGCCGCGTGGCTGGTTAAGCTGGGGATAGGCGTTTCTACCATGGGCGCGATCGTGTTGTTGCTTTTGGGAGGTGCTGTCTATTTGTCGATGACCTGGAAGCGGAACATGCGCGAGTATGGCTTTGTAGGAGTATGGGGCTTGGTTGCGATCGCCAAAGCAGACTGGCATCGGATGCCTGCCGTTGCGGGAGTGGCGCTTACCTTGTCGGTGATCCTTTTTGTCAGCAGCAGCCTGCATGCCTGGCGGAACCGGGCTTATGGGCCCTTCCGCAAGAGGAATTGAACAAACGTTTGCATCCGCGAATTTGTGAGAGAAACCCTAAGTTTGGTCAAAACAACGCTTCATGGATAGAAAAGATTTTCTTCGGTCCAGCACACTCACCGCACTTGCGCTGGCAGCGACTCCGACGGGTATGGTCTTCGCCAACGAACGCGCCGATACTAAGGTCCGCATAGCGCTTCTTGGCGTCGGCCTACGTGGGCAGAACCATCTCAACCTAATGCTGCGCCGCGACGATGTAGATGTCGTAGCCCTCTGCGAAGTCGATGACTACATGTTGTCGCGGGCAAAAGAGATCGTTGCCAAGAGTGGAAAGAAAATGCCCCAGATCTACACGGGAAGCCCATTTGCCTGGCAGGACCTGCTGAAAAAGGAGCATCTCGACGGGGTGATCATCGCAACTCCCTGGGAGTGGCATAAGGAGATGATCATCGGCTCTATCGAGGCGGGGCTGAAATATGTGGCCACCGAAGTGATCCTCGGCATCACGTTGCAGGACCACTGGGATGTGGTGAAGACGGCGGAGAAATACAATGCCCATGTGATGATGCTGGAAAATGTGTGCTATCGCCGCGACGTACTTGCGGTGCTGAATATGGTCCAGCAAGGGCTTTTTGGCGAGCTGATCCATCTGCAGGGCGGTTACCAGCACGATCTCCGGGGAATAAAATTCAATAACGGCGACCACAACGGTGACGTCGGTTGCGAGTTCGGTGCAAAGGCGTTCTCCGAAGCCAAATGGCGGACGGAGCATTCTGTGCATCGCAACGGCGATCTTTATCCGACGCATGGCATCGGTCCGCTTGCGCACTACATCAACATCAACCGCGGGAATGTGTTTACTTCGCTTTGTTCCTTCTCTTCCAAGACCCGCGGTCTCCACGACTACGTGGTCAAGCATTGCGGCGAAGAGCATCCCAGCGCCAAGGTGAGGTTTCGTCTGGGTGATGTCGTCACCACCTCGATCAATTGCGCCAATGGCGAGACGATCCTGTTGCAACACGACACCAATCTGGCCCGGCCGTATTCCCTCGGCTTTCGGGTCCAGGGCACCAACGGTTTGTGGATGGATGTCGCCAGCAGCATCTATGTACAGGGGCAGTCGAAGAATGACGAATGGGATGCCGCGAAGACATGGCTGGACAAGTATGACCATCCGCTTTGGAAGCGTTGGAGCAGTGAGGCGGAAGGTGCAGGGCATGGCGGAATGGATTTCTTTGTCGACCATGCTTTTGTCGAATCCATCAAGCGCAAGGTGCCGACGCCGCTCGACGTCTATGATGCCGCGGCCTGGAGCGCTATCACGCCGCTGAGCGAGCAATCCATCGAGCTCGGAAACAGCACGGTTCCCTTCCCGGATTTCACGGGCGGGCAATGGATGTATCGTAAGTCCGATTTTGGGCTTTCGGATGAATACTAGGCGCGATGCCGGAATTGCTCACTTTGGTAAAATAGCCGTCATGGGAAAGAATTCTCCTTCCACCAGGCTTATGGCGGGATCGCCGCTGATCAGGGAAGCCAGTTCGGCTTCGTTTTCGACTCCTACGACGCCCATTCCAAAGGGGCCTTTGGGGTCCATCACCGGTCCGAATACGACCACTTTTCCCTGGGCCTGCCAGCTGTCCCAGTAGGCGCGGTGGGCCATCATGATCTGGCGTTCTTCGGGTGTCATATCCATGGGAAATGTCGGCCGGCGGGAATTCAGGCGGACAAAAAAGTATTTTTTTTCCATAGCACCAGCGTTTAGGTTGGCCCAAGATATGGCTATTTTCGCATCGGGAATAGTGATTATGCAAATACCGCCCATACCACGACTTGCGCATCTGGTGAGACATTTTTTGATCCTGGAGAGTCCCGCTCCGCAGAGAACGATCCACCGGCTGATCCCGGACGGGAATCCGGGGATCGTCTTTAATTACGGCGCCGGGTTCGAGGACCACGGCGAGTCGTTTGGGAGATATAGCGCACCGATCCAGAGCCATGGCGACAGTTCAGGGCTGCTCCCCGCGAGTTTTGTCTATGGCCAGGTTACCCGGCCGCATCCTTTGGTATCCACCGGTGATATTGGCGCTTTTATCGTTGTCTTGCGGCCCTATGCCCTG
>JAICXX010000172.1 GCA_025934485.1 Chitinophagaceae bacterium | reverse complement strand
TGTGCCTCCCGGGGAATCATATAGCAAGGCCAGCTTGGTTCCCACACGTATAACCGAAGGCATCCCGATGGCGCCCGTGGACCAGGAGCAGTTCAGGCTGTCCAGCACAACGGCTTTGTGGGCGGCATCCCATTTATTCAGATCCTTTGACCAATAGACCCAGATCGCGTCGGTATATTCACCCCCATTTTTATCCAGACCGATATGATTGGTGAAGAGCCACCAGTACCCCGTCCTTTTTTCAAAATACAACGAAGAGTTCTCCACCTGCTCTTCGAGGGGCACCACGGGATGAGGGTCGATCGTCCATTGCTTGTTCAGATCGGTCGTTCTTGCGATGCCCAATGTCCGCCTGATCCCGGCGCCGTCCTCCACGGAAGCGCTGAAGAACTGGAGATATTCGTCGCCGTTTTTAACGATAAAGCCGGGGCTTGCGGTAGCGGCGTAAAAAGTACCCGGCCGGGTAGAGAAGGGTATGGTGTTATAGTCCTTTATCCAGGGACCGGCGAGTGATCCGCTCCGGGCCTTCAGCGTAACATAAGGAAAGTCAGGGATGCGGTCCGGTGCCGGGCTCGTATGCGGCGTACCGAGATAGAACATATGCCAGCCGTCTTTCGCTTTTATCACCCAGGGCGAGGAGGCGCTCTTGCTATCCATGGCCCCCGGCGCACCCAGCGAGAGGATAGCGCCCTTTTTTGTCCATAAGCGAAGATCCTTGCTGATAGCCAAACAAGCTCTCCAACCGTCCTTCCCCGCGCCGTCATAGAAAAGATAATAGACCTTGCCCTCCCGGTTGACAATGGCTTCGCGCGCACCATAGGTGTCGCAACTGTCGGGCCCATCCCCATATTTCAACACGATCCCTTCATCCCGGCAAGCGATCCTTTTAGAAGCAGCCGGCCTCCCATCCGCATACCCGGTTTTTTGAGCCCGAATAGCTGACCCGGAAGAGCAGGCGAGAAGAATACAAAACAAAAGCTTTCCTTTCATCGCTATCTTTGATTAGATAGTAAAATAGTATTTTCCCAAATCGTATTGTCGGCCGGCCATGCGAATATATCAGAAAGTACAAAAGAAACCGTTTCCGGTTAAATAGGGGTGATCCAAATCGCCCTACTTTTGAGCATTGCACCCCTATCTATCAAAAAAAGAACAATGAGAAGCGAACTTTCACCAACGGAAATTGCAAAATATCGGCAGGACGGCTTTCTGGTCATCGAAGACTTTTTATCACCGGCGGAACTGGATACCTGGCGCAGCGCACTGGCGCAAGCGGTGGCGAAACGGAACGGGAACAAAATGCCCGACCGAAAAGAAGTCTATGGCAAAGGAGACGATTCCGACAAATCCTATTTCGATAACGTCTTTGACCAGTTGATCAACCTATGGCAGGACAATCCAAAAATAAGGGAGCTCATGCTGGACGAACGGCTTGGCAGGCTGGCGGCGCAGCTGGCTGGAGTAGATGGCATCCGCATCTGGCATGATCAGGCGCTGATCAAAAAGCCATGGGCCAATCCCACTTCCTGGCACCTGGATACGCCCTATTGGTCGTTCAGCGACCGCCGGGCCTTATCCATCTGGGTGGCGCTCGATGACGCTACTTATGAGAATGGATGCCTGTTCTTTATCCCCGGGTCCTGCCATCGCACCGGTTTTGACAACCCGGGCATCGGCAAGAACATGGGCGCGATCTTTGCCACTTATCCGGAGTTTTCATCCGTTAAAGCCGTAGCCGCACCCATGAAGGCCGGAAGCTGCAGCTTTCACAACGGGCTCACCATCCATGGCGCCAATGCCAACATGACGCCCGGGTACAGAAGAGCGATGACCTGCGCCTATATGCCCGATGGCAATAGGTTTAATGGCATTCAGAATATCCTGAGCGAAGAAGAGGCCGCCCGGCTGAAACCCGGGGACCCGCTCGATAACGATGCGCTAAACCCATTAATTTATAGCCGAAAAAAAATTCATAGCTAACTTATGCCATTGAGAAGCCTAATTACCGCATTCATTTTCCTTTTATCGATTGCAGCAAGGACAAAAGCCGCCAATGGCCCTGAAAAGGAGATCAGGATCAGCAGCCATAAGCTCGACCTGGTGCTTGAATATGGGATGAAGGCCTGTGTTACCTCGCTCACCGTAAATGGACAAAAAGTGATCGGCAACGAAGATGGCATCTTAACCTCGGTACGGGTGGGCACGACCGTATATTCCTCGCTGCATCTAAGATCGGAACCTGTATTGATAAAGGGGAAAGATATCCTAAGACTCACCGGGATCAGCTATGGCGACAGCAGCCTGCGTATCGATGAGCAATGGACCTTTACGAACACCGGTGGATGCATAAAATGGGAAATCGAAAGAAGTCTTTCGAAGCCGGTACAGCTGGAAGGATCGGCGATACCCGTGTTCCACTTCGACAAGATCGACACCTGGGATGGCGCTTATCAGGGGTATGGGGGCCTGGCCTGGTTCTACCTGTTCGATCAAAAGCTTTGCACCTATGGCGTTCACAGCAGTTCCTCCAGTTTTTGGAACGCCGGGAACGGCAATGGCCTGCAGATATCCGTTACCGCACCCGGCAAAAAGGTCGCCATGAAATATACCCGCACCGATGACGACAGGCTGGCCTTCACCGTTACAGTCGCCGGCAAAGCCATCATGCCCCGCTACGATAGCGGGACGAACAGGCGAAGATTTATAAGGGGCGCAACGGATGTATGGGCACCGATGGTTGCAGCAGCGGGAAAGACGACGCAAACCATTACACTGAGCTATTTCGATTTTAACCAACGCTATGCCCGGGGCAGGTTCACCGGTCTCGATGGTTCAAAGGTGGGTGCCGTGCTGAATACCATTGCCCGCATCGGGGTCATCGACTCCCTGCATTTCGGCGGAAACAGCTGGCATACTCCTTACGGCCCCATTTGCCTGCATGAGCAATACATTGCACAGCTGGGCCTGGCTATCGACGACCCCGCTTACCTCAGGGGCTATCAAAGCTGCCTGGATTTTTATCGCGATCATGCCATCAAGCCGGATGGACGGGTATTTGCGCGATGGGCATATACCAACGAAGATGCCATGCCGGGACAGTTCAATGAAGATGGATTTTATGAAGCCCAATGGGGCATACTCATGGATGCAAACCCGGATTTCGTCAGCAATGTCGCCGAGCTGTATGACCTTACGGGAGATAAGACCTGGGTCAGCGGTCACCGGTTGTCCTGCGAGAAAGTGTTGGATTGGATGCTGCAGAGAGACAGCGACGGGAACGGACTGGTGGAGATGATGACCGATAACGAGAGGCAAAAAAAGAGCAGCGACTGGATCGATATCGTCTGGGCGTCTTATGAAAATGCGTTCGTAAACGCCAAGCTCTATCACGCCCTCGTCAAATGGGCGGCCATCGAACGGCAATTCCGAAACAAGGACAAGGCGGTTCGATACGAACGTTTCGCCGCTAAATTGAAAGCGACCTTCAATAAGCCGACGACGGCGGGTGGTTTCTGGGATGAAGACAGCGCCTGTTATGTCCATTGGATCGATAAGGACGGGACCGTTCACGGCAGAAATATGGTCACCCCGGTCAATTTTATGGCCATCGCCTATGGTATTTGTGATGATCCCGCACGGAAGAAGCTGATCCTGGGAGGCATAGAGCGGCAGATGCAGCAGGAAAAACTCTTCTTCTGGCCCCTGGTCATGCGTTCCTATGCTCCGGGAGAAGCAAAGGAGGAGCAATTCCCCTTCCCGAACTATGAAAATGGCGATCTATTCTTGTCCTGGGGTTCCATCGGCGTAAAAGCATATGCGGACTATGATCCCGCCATTGCCCTGAAGTATGTAAAAAATGTCCTGGCCCAATACGGTAAGGACGGGCTTGCCTATCAACGCTATGGCCGCCTTGAACAGAAGGGGCTCGGCGATGACATCCTATCGGGGAACAGCCTGGCCATCGTGGGGTTGTACCAGGCCATCTATGGTATCAATCCCTTGTATAACAGGTTTTATCTCGAACCCCATATCACACGGGAACTGGAAGGCACGGAATTGATCTATCGTTTCAGGGGCGATCGTCTCACGATAAAGCTGGATAGCGGCCATTATGCGGTTTCCAACAAACAATTCACCATCGTATCCAAAAAGAATTTTGGCTTTAACGCCTGCAAAAGCCAGTTACAATATTTCGATGGAAACAACCATGATATATCCCTCGAAGTTACATCGGAGAAAGGACTGACCCTCGACATCAGGAAATGGGAAGTTGAAAAAATGGATTGGGTCCAGCTTGTGTCCGGGCCATCCGGCGGGACGCTTCACTACATCGTCTATCAGTTGAGGCCCGATCATGTTTATTGGCTTTCCGTCGATGGGCGACCCGGTGAAAAGATACGGAGCAATGCAAGAGGGGAACTAGTGATCAACCATTCCGTAACGGCCACTTCGGAGCGCATTAGCATCAGCCCTGACAACTAAAGTCAATGGCTCTCTTCCTTGTCCCGAAAATGCTTTGGTGACACGCCATTCTTCTTCTTGAACAGCTTGGAGAAGTAAAATACCGAATCGAAACCCGTCTGGGCCGCTATTTCATTTATATTAAGGATAGTCGAGGTCAGCAGGTCTTTGGCCCTGTTCAACCGGAGACTAAGATGGTACTGGTGGGGAGATTCCCCTGTGAGCCGTTTAAATGCTTTCCTGAAAGCGGAATAACCCATTGGCAGTTCCCGGGCAAGCGCTTCCATGTCTATCGAATTTTCAAACGACTCCTGGATCATGAATTTGGCCTTCGCGATAAGTTTTCCCACGGGATCATCGTTGTATCCCTGGTGATGCGCGACAGTGTTGATCAGGCCCAGTATCTGCATCGTTATGCCTGCTATTTGCTGGGGATAACCGGCTAAAGACGCCTGCACCGTTTCAATGAGACTCCTGAACTGGGCGAGCAGGTCCTTATTCAAACTCAAATGGACAATAGGATCTTCACGCTCGAAAAAACCATTGGCCATTAGCTGTTGGGCATAAAATCCATTGAAGCCCACCCAGAATTCTTCCCATCCGGATTGGCGATCGGGTCTATACCGGTGCCAGACGCCGGGAAAAAGAAAGAAACAGGTTCCAGCCGCCACATCGGAAGGCAGTGTCAATGCAGATTCATATTTCCCCTTTCCTTTCGAGATGAAAATGATGTAATAATCATTCAGGGTGCGGCCCCTGTTCCAGGTCAAATGATGGCTCGCAGGGTGCTCCTGGCTAGGATAATTGGTTTCCGGATCAACCTTGGAATAGCCGGCTGTGGTGATATACATACCCCATTTTTCCTCGACAGGCGATACATTTAAATATTTAAAGTAGTTATGAAGCATATGGCGCGTATGGTCGTGAAATATATCAGAATGTACAAAAATATGACCAGTTTACCCATGGACATATCTTTTTGGAATGAATATTTTTGATACATAAAGTAACCAAAAAAAATCGACTGCCATGGTGAAAGAACTATTGCTCGCTGTACAGCGGCGCAAGAAAATATTGCTATTCCTTTCCTTCCTTTTCTTCTCTTCCCTTTTATTTGCTCAACAAAAAATAACCGTTAAAGGAACAGTCCTCGCAGACAACAATACTCCGTTAGCGGGTGTATCGGTAAAAGAAAAAGGCGGGCCCGGAGGGACCACCACCGATGCGGAAGGTAGGTTTACCATCCAGGTCACTGGCGGCGCCACACTTATATTTTCAAATGTGGGCTATAAAGAAGCACAGGTACAAACAAGCAACGGTGAAGGCCCGCTTTCTGTCCGGCTGGTCTCCACCAGCTCCACCTTGGGCGAAGTAGTAGTCGTCAGCTACGGCACCCAAAAAAGA
This sequence comes from Chitinophagaceae bacterium, assembly GCA_025934485.1. GTDB lineage: Bacteria > Bacteroidota > Bacteroidia > Chitinophagales > Chitinophagaceae > Puia. The sequence continues at coordinate 6,764 of JAICXX010000172.1, read as the reverse complement.
AGAGATATCACCGGTTCCATCGCTCAGATCAACGCCGCCGAAGTAAAGGATATGCCCGTGCCCGATATTGGTCAGAAACTGCAGGGGAAATTCGCCGGCGTGCAAATCAATCAAACGGACGGCACACCCGGTGGGGATGTGTCCATCCGTATCCGTGGAGCAGCCTCCATCAATGCAGGGAACAGCCCGCTCGTCGTCATCGACGGGTTTCCCACAGAAAGCGGGCTTCAGACCATGAGCCCGGACCAGATCGAATCCATCACCGTTTTGAAAGATGCTGCCGCCTCGTCGCTGTATGGATCGAGGGCGGCCAACGGCGTTCTGCTGGTCACCACCAAACAAGCCAAGGTAGGGCAAAAGAGTATTGTATTCAGTTCCTATTATGGTGTGCAGACCGTTACCAAACACGGAAGACCGGACCTCATGAATGCCCCTGAATTCGCCGAATTCAAAAAAGAATATTATGAAGATGCCGCCACCTACGAAGGGTACACGGGCGGCGTGCCTGCGCAATATCAAAACCCGGCCCAATACGCACCGAATTCGGGGACTAACTGGTTTGATGTTCTGTTAAGAAAGGCTCCCACGCAGAATTATAACTTATCGCTTTCAACCGGCATCAAGGATCTGAAGTCCGTCACGAATCTCAATTACAACCGGCAGGACGGTGTCATGCTCAACCAGTGGGCAAGCCGGTTCACCGCCAACAGCAACAATGTCTATACTGCTTCCGACAAGCTGACGCTCGGTGCTAACCTGGGCATCACCTATCGCCAAAGCAACATTACCCCGGGCCTGGGCCAGGGTCGCAATATCATCCAGGTGGCCTATCTCACGGACCCTACCTTGAACTATAAAAATCCGGATGGTACCTATCCCATCGGCTTCGCTCCGCCGGGCATGTTCTCGACACCGAACTTTTATGAGGTGCTGCAAAAGACGGTAAACCCCGTCAAAGATCTGACCCTGATCGGGAATGCCTATGGCGCCTATAAACTTGCCGACGGCCTGCAATTCAGGACCAGCATCAATGTCAATATGGACTACGACATCGGCCGGGAATTTCAGCCTTCCACGATCCTGGGCGGTACCACGCCGGCTTCGTCTGCAGCAGCCAGTTATAACACCAGCAACTATGTATCCTGGTTGTCTGAAAATACGCTGACGTATAAAAAGACGATCGCCGGGAAACACGATATCGAGACCTTCGTTGGTTATACCGCCCAGAAAGTACATTATGAGAACAGCAATATCAACGGCAGCCAATTTCCCGACGATAATATCCAATGGCTCAATGTTGCGGCCACCCGGATCGGCAATGTAGGGGCCAGCGATTTCAGCCTGCTGTCGTATATCGGCAGACTTAACTATGGATATGACCATAAATACCTCCTGTCCGTCGCCTTCAGACGGGACGGATCGTCGAAATTCGGGCCCAATACCAAGTATGGCAATTTCCCTTCCGTGTCTGCCGGTTGGGTGGTTTCGGAAGAAAAATTCCTGAAGGATAACGACATGATCAGTTTCCTGAAGCTGCGGGGAAGCTATGGGAAGGTCGGGAATAACAATATCGGCGATTATACCTATCTGGCGGGTGTCCGGCAAAACAACTATGTCTTCAATAATTCTTTGGTCTCCGGCAGCCAGCTCGATGGGATCGGCAATCCAAACCTCACCTGGGAGACTACCTCGGGCTATGACCTTGGAATGGACCTTGCGATCCTGCAGGGGCGCGTCGCGCTTACCTATGATTATTACTGGAAAAAAACGGACGGATTGTTATATGGGATCGACATCCCCGTGCAATCCGGCTATAGTACCGTGACATCCAATATCGGCCGCTTTGATTTCTGGGGGCACGAATTTTCCGTGGATACAAAGAACATGGTTGGAAAATTCACCTGGAACACAAGCTTCAATATTTCATTCGACCGCAATATCGTCAAGCAGCTTGGGACGAGCAACGCGCCCATCGGCGGGTACCAGGATTACTGGGATGACAACCGCACCGCGGTGGGTCACCCTATCGGGTTGTTCTATGGGTACATCAACACCGGCGTATACATGACCCAACAACAATTCGATACCCAGCCGCATGATGCCACCGCCATGGTGGGTACGGCAAGGTTCAAGGACATAAGCGGACCTAATGGCAAGCCGGACGGGATCATCGATGAGAACGACAGGACCTGGATAGGAAACCCCAATCCTAAATTTACCTATGGGATGACCAATACATTCGGGTACAAAAATTTCGATGCGGCTGTCGCAATGTCCGGTTCAGTGGGCAACGACATTGCCGACGACGCCTTTCAGTCCACCGAAAACCTGGACGGCGTCTTTAATGTAAGAAGGGGCGTTGCCAAAAGATGGAGATCCCTGTCCGATCCCGGAGATGGCATCTACCCCAGGACCAGGGCAGGCACCACGGCAGATTTCAGGAATTTTACCACCCGGCAGGTCTTCAGCGGCACTTATCTGGCTGTCAAGAACATCACGGTGGGCTATACGTTCCGCATCCCCCGGAACAATGTCGTAAAAGGCGCAAGGGCCTATTTCAGCACCCAAAATGCTTTTATGTTCACCAAATACGAGGGCATGAATCCTGAGATCAGCTTTGCCGGATTGAACGGCCTGAACCAGGGGCGTGATTTCACCGCTTTCCCCATCGCACGGGTTTATACCCTGGGCGTAAACGTAAATTTTTAGGCTATTTAAATGTATTGATATGAAAAAAAGACTCTTCTATATACTGGTGACGATGGCGCTCTTATCCTCCTGTAAAAAGCAATTTTTGGATCTGACGCCACCCACGTCCCTGAGCTCCGCCTCGTTTTATACCGATCTCGGTCAGTTTCAGCAGGCGTTGAATTCAGCATACACGCCATTGCGCATAATCGTGAATGCCGGGTTCTTCCAGGATGAGATGCGTTCCGACAATACTTTTTTTACGATTTATTTTGCGAATAGGGGGCTTTCGTCCCAGGAGAACTATACGGAGTTCCTCGACGATCCGCTTTCGACCGCTGTACCCAACGCGCCCGGTGACCGCTGGACGACCGATTATTCCGGGATTTCCATGATCAACACGATCCTGGGACAGCTCCCCAATGTGAAGTCTATCTCGAATACGGCAAAAGATTCCATCTCGGGCGAAGCCTATTTTCTCCGGGCCTTCTATTACTATGACCTGGTAACACATTTTGGCGGGGTGCCGCTCCAGCTAAAGGAGATCACCGACCCGTCCCAGGCCTTTCAACCCAGGAACACCGTGGACGAAGTATATACACAGATCGTCGCCGATCTTAATTTGGCCATCCCCCTATTGCCGGTGGTATCGGTCTTTCCGCAATCTGGCCGGGCAAGCAAGGGTGCCGCAAAAATGCTGATGGCCTATGCCGAGATGAGCGAGCCGACAAAGAACTATGCCGACGCAGAGACCCAGCTCACGGACATCACGAAAATGAATTACACGCTGCTGCCCAGCTATGCGTCCGTCTTCGATCCTGCCAATAAGAACAACCAGGAGTCGATCTTCGAGGTCCAGTATATGGCCGACCTCGTAAGCGGACAGCAAAGCAATTTTGCCTGGCAATTCATGCCCAAGGCGCTGAATACCGAAGCCATCATGGGTTACCATGGAAGCACCATGAACATCTTCAGCGGCTGGAACGTCCCGACACAGGAGATGGTCTCTTCCTACGAACCAGGGGACCAGCGGTTGGACGCCTCCATCGCCGTTGTCGAAGGAACCATCAGCGGGGTGGAAGATTTTACCATTACCGGCCTGAAAAGCGCGGTAGGCTATACCCCTGATCCCAACGTGGCCTTTCGCTATATGATCAAGAAGTACTTTCACCCGCCCTATACCATCGATTGGAACACACCCGACGATTTCCCTGTCTTCCGGTATTCCGGCGCCCTGCTGCTGTTGGCCGAATGCCTGGTGGATGAGAATAAGAATGGCGCCGCCCTTCCATATTTGAACCAGGTGAGGGCGAGGGCCGGGCTTGCCCCGCTTGCAGCTGCTACCGCCGATAATGTCGCGTTAGAAATGCGTCATGAGCTGGCCTTCGAGAACCATCGCTGGACCGATCTGATCCGGGAAGGACAGGCCATACCCGTGTGCACGGCAAAAGGTGTCGCCCTGAAAGCCATCTATGGATGGCTGTTACCCGCCTCCTTCAACGTGACCCAGGACCGGCTGATCTACCCGATCGCCTCCAGGGAACTGCAAATAAACACCAAATTAGCGCAAAACCCCGGCTACTAGGCGTCCTGTGGTGCCTTGAAAATACATAGGAGAAGTGTAATGCGTGTGGTGCTGAACGAGTGAATAAAAGGCCCTGTCAAAGGGATCGGATAGATAATTAAAATGATATTTTTTCGCCTGGACGCTCCCGCGAGCATTTGAGCTTAAAAGGTATCATTTACAGTTTGACTATCGACGAATTGCTCGAATCGGATGATCTTGCCATCTTTTAATTGCCACAGATGGGCGACGCGTGCCTTTAGTGGCTTGCCGGTCCTTTTGTTTACTGCCGTATAGCTGCCGTAGGCAACGACTTTGTCCCCCTCGGTGACATAACCTTCCGGCGTGAAGGTATAGTCCGTCCATTCAGTAGCCAGCCGTCGGAATACATTCTTGCCGATAGCGTCCAGCCCGGTGTAGGTGCCTCCGTAGGGAAAACCTTTGGCCTCTGTCCAGACGATGTTCTCTGCTGCATAGGCGGCAAGATTACGGCCGTTTTCTTCCGAGTTTTTGCCTTCGTAGGTGCTTCTTACAATTTCAAGGTTTGTCATGGCCTTACTATTAGTGGTTCACCATTTCATCTCCCCGGTGTTAACCTTGGCGCTCAGTTGCAGGGCGGTTTCAAACCCGGCGGAAGGATATTTTTCTCTCAGCGCGTTAATGAGGCTCTCGGAAGTTTTGTACTTCTTAAGCGCTTCCTCATAGAAAAGGATATAATCCCTGGTATATTTTACGGAAGTGAGGTCGAAGGCTGCCGCGGAGGTTCCATGCGCCGGGATCACGACGTCGGGTTGAAGCGATTTGATCTTATCCAGAATGGAGATCCAACCAGCCCTTGCTGCGGGTGTTTGCGTATCTGCCATCCAGAGGTGGAAGGTGTTTCCAAAGACATTGACGCCGCCCACTACGGTTTTGGCGGATGGGATCCAGACAAAGGTATTAGTGGGGAATTCATCCAGGCCGATGATCTCCAGCTTTTGGCCTTCGAGCTCAATGGAATTTCCCGGTAATACCTGGGGAAGAATTACATTGCTCGTGATGGCCGTTCCAAGATTTTTTCCCCAGATATCGAGCTTTTTTTGAGCGGTGGCCTTGATGTGCTCTACAGTTGCGGGAGAGGCATAAGCGGTGACTTCAGGGAAGAAGGTTTTGAAAACCTGTAAGCCGAAATAATAGTCGGGGTCACCGTGGGAAATGTAGATGGCGGTGAGGTTCTTCCCTGAATTTTTGATCTCCCGGGCAACGGTTTCCGCGTCGGCGCGTGAAAATTGGGCATCCACCAACACGGCATCCTTTTGACCGTAGATGATGACAGACGCGACGCCAAAACTGTTTTCTGAGGCGTTGTAAACATCGAAAACAAATGATCCGGCATTGACTTTTTTAAAGGTTTGAGCTTGTGATCCCATAGTACTAAAAATTAAAATGAAGACGAGAGTATGGGGCAAAGCTACCTTTAGCGGTGGCGAAAAAAATTGAACAAGTTCAATATCCGTTGGAAATCGAGCTATCGTTTCGCTGCCATCTTCTTTCTTATTTTACTTAGGAACTCATGGCTGATGCCAAGATAGGCTGAGATTTGAATATTGGACAGTCTATTATAGAGTTGAGGGTACTTTGCAATAAAATCCTGATAGCGTTGCTCAGCCGTTTTACTTAGGTTATCGATCATCCGCCGCTGGAGGGCGACGTGTGTCTTTTGCGTCATTATCCGGAATAACTTTTCAATCTTCGGCTGTTGTTCGAACGCGAAATCCTTGTTTTTTTTGGAGATAATCAATAATTCACTGTCTTCCAGGGCTTCGATCGCCAGATCGGAAGGCCTTTGATTGGTAAAACTATCGATGTCGGTGATCCACCAATCTTCAGCGGCAAAATACAACACATGTTCCACTCCGGCATTATCCAGATGATAGATCCGAAAGAGCCCTTTTGTAACAAAGCCTTCGTGCTGACAAACCCGCCCTTCCCTGAGAAAATGCTCTTTTCTTTTGACCGTCACAGGCGTAAAAAGGCTGCAGAATTGCTGAAGCTCTTCTTCCGTCATTGCAATATGCCTGGCGATATTTTCCTTGAGCAGAGAATGCATGGTGAACTCAAATATAGTCCATATTCATCATTGCAGCCTCCGGACTATCGGCCTCCGTTGATCCAACCTGCGTTTGCATTATCCTTAGCCAAGCAAGCTTGGCCCGCGATCCAACATATCGGACTTACAATCAATCTAACGGTTTCAAAGCAGCCCAAGAATCGGCAATGGTTGTTTTTTCATAATTTGAAGCATGGTCAAAGCAACCCTGTTCATTTCGATCCTTACTGTTTATCCGATCGCCATTCAGATCACCTCCCGGCTATTGCACCCAAAGCCTTCAAGGTTTCCCAGGCCGTATTTACAACAAAGCGCGGAACAACTGTTGATCATCTTCGTCCTCCTCCTATTGGAGCCCGACAGTTGGCATCGGCTCGATTTCGACCGGATCGGGAGGGGGATATCCTTCAGCCAGGACATTGT
>JAICXX010000324.1 GCA_025934485.1 Chitinophagaceae bacterium | reverse complement strand
TGTCCCGCCGACGCTGGATGCGCTGGAGGCAGTGTTTACCGAAGCGCTTGGTTTGGCACGCGCACTTCCCGAACCCTCCTGTGACCCCGAACTCCGGCATCATCGCCTCGTCTTCGTCGACACCTGGGACATCGGGTTTCTCTCCGCGTGTCCACACTGTTTTGACGCGCGCAGGGATCGCCTGGACGCCATGAACCTGACTCAAACCATACATCAACCCGTAGCCTGTAGTTGTCATGCCTGATAATTTCGATCATGCCTCCGCTCGCGCCGACCATCGTTGCGACATCCTTATCGCCGGCGCCGGTTTCGCCGGTGCGCTCACGGCGCTGATCCTCAACAGCCGCGGCTTTTCCGTGTGTGTCGTCGAAAAGGGGCGTCATCCCCGTTTTGCCATCGGCGAATCCTCGACGCCGGTTGCCGACCTGCTGCTCCGCGAGCTCAGCACGCGTTATGATCTTCCCTGGCTCTATCCGTTCTCACGGTATGGCAGCTGGCAGGAGGCGCACCCCGAAATCGTCTGCGGCATCAAACGTGGGTTTAGCTATTTCAAACACTATCCAGGTAAAGAGTTCAGCACCGATGCCGCGCATAGCCAGGAGCTGTTGGTAGCCGCCAGCACCTCCGACCGCCTCTCCGACACGAATTGGCTGCGGGCGGACTTCGATGCCTTTCTGGTGGAACGCGTGAAGGAGGCGGGTATCTTGTATCTCGACGCCACCGATATCGTCGCCGCCGAGCGCGATGGCGATTGGACGGTGCATGCGATACACAATGGCGCGGCCCCGAACTCCATCACGCCCCCCGGAACCACGAGCTCGCTCATCATCACGGCGCATTTTTTTATCGACGCCACAGGCGGCGGCGCTTTACTGGAAAAGCTGCTGAGCGTCAGTTCATCTTCCGAAGGCTTCGAGACCAACTCTTACGGTCTCTTCTCCCATTTCGACGATCTGCCGCGGTGGACGAATTGGCTGGAGCAACGCGGCATTGCCACGAATGACTTCCCTTATGACCCCGACCACTCCGCTTTGCACCAGGTCCTGGACGAAGGCTGGATCTGGGTGTTGCGGTTCAATGACCGCCGCACCAGCGTCGGCTTTGCGCTCGACGGCCGCAAGGCACCTCCCGGCGACGCATCACCACAGCAGCAATGGGCGCAGCTGTTGGCGAAATACCCGACGATCGGCGAGTTGCTCGATGGCGCAAAGCTTTCTTCTGTCCCCGGCAAGCTTATCCGCAGCGGCAGGTTGCAGCGGAAGGTCGGCCGATGCTGCGGGCCGGGCTGGGTGGCGCTGCCGCATACCGCTGGTTTCGTCGACCCCTTGTTCAGCTCGGGCATTGCGCATTCGATCACGGGGATCAAAAAGCTCGCGGGCATCCTGCAAGACCATTGGAACAACCCCAACGTCTTGCAGGAAGATCTGCGCGAATATGAGCGGGCGGTATTCACCGAGCTTCGGCTGATCGATAAGCTTGTCGCGGGTTGTTATCTTACGATGCCCTGTTTCGGATTATTCCAGGCCTGGTCGATGCTTTATTTCGCCGCGACCATCACGGGCGAGCAGCGGCTCATTCGCGGTGAGACCGGCGGCTATTTCCTCGGCGCCGATAATCCCGCGATTTGGCAAATGGTAGAGGAATGCTGGGCCGCGCTGATGCCCCTTTGTGGTGGCAAGCCTTCCCCGGCACAGCCGTCACCCGCGGCGGTCCGCCATTTCACCGATCTTGTCCGCGAGAAGATCGCACCCTTCAATATAGCCGGCCTCATGGACCCCGAAGCGCGGAATATGTACCGGCATACGGTAGCAGTGCTATAAAAATTGCACAATGAAACTCAATAACCCAATTATCCGTGCCGCTCTTGGCACCTTGCTGGGACTGGCGGCCATTGTTTCCCTCCAGGGGCAATCCGTGCACCGGACGATCCGGACGCCCGAATACCACGCTCTACAGCAGCGGCTGGCGAAGGGCTGGAATACCTGGTACAATAACAGCCTGTTGTCCTGGGTTTTGCTGCCACAAGGTTATTCTATCGATCTGTGTCTGGACAATTATGAAGATGGCGACTATCTGCGGGAGTTCTTCAAAGCATCCCCGCAGCAACACCGGCCCGAGACGGTGGTACCCGGTTTGCGTTCCGACGACGGCAGCTATACGAGCTTAAACGTCAAATTCCGCGATGCCGAATTTACGGTGGAGAGCGCCACGGATGGTGTAGACGAGCTGATCCTCGTGACGCCGCTGAAGCCGGCCCGGCAGATGCTTGTCGTCGAGGCCGGCATCCGGTATGGCCTGCCAGGTGGGGTCGCTAGCGAAGCCGCTGGTGCAGCGGGGAGTCAGTCCGGCACCGCAGTCGCAGGTCCGGGCGAAAGCATCCCCAACCCAGAAGATGCGGTTGACCGTAAGCTGGTGTACCGCAATGGCGGATCGGTCCTCGAAGTTAGCAGTTCCGAACCGCAGGTCCCCAATGCCTATGTCGTGAGTTCGGCGCCTCATTTCTGTGTGTTATTAAACAAGCCTACCGCCGTATACACAGGCAGACATCGCAGTCTCGACGAGATTCGCACTTTCCTCCATTTACGCCGTCAGGCGGAGGAGCGGCGTGCCCAGGCATTCGGTGAGCAGGCCGATTGTTTCCGGGCGATGCAGACGATCCTTGCCTGGAATACGGTTTACGATGCGGCAAATGCGCGGGTGATCACGCCAGTGAGCCGGCTATGGAATCGCGGCTGGGGCGGTTTTGTGCTGTTCGACTGGGACACGTATTTTGCCGGGTACATGTGTTCCTACTTCGACAAGGACCTCGCTTATGCGAACATGATAGAGATCACCAAGGCGATCTCCGCGGAGGGGTTCATTCCTAATTACGAGGCGCCCTTCGGGAATTATTCCTGGGATCGCAGCGAGCCGCCGGTGGGCGCCATCCTGGTCCTCGACATGTACAAACGGTTTCACGAAAAATGGTTTTTGCAAGAAGTCTATGATGAACTGCTGGCCTGGAACCGCTGGTGGGCGGCGGAGCGGTCAATAAAGGGATATCTTGCCTGGGGGTCGGACAAGGTGCCGGATTCGCTCCGCACGATCGACCAGTTCAATATCGTAGCGGCCCGGCTCGAATCGGGCCTGGATAATTCGCCGATGTATGACAGCATTCCTTTCAATACGGCGACGCAAACGATGGAACTGGCAGATGTGGGGTTGATGAGTCTGTATGTCGCGGATTGCAAGGCGATGGAAGAGATGGCGCAGGTGCTGGGCAAGAAAGCGGATGCAAAGGAACTGGGGGAAAGAGGCGAAAAATATGGCAAGGCACTGGCAGGGCTATGGGACGAGAAGACCGGTATTTTCCTGAACAAACGCACGGATAACGGCGAGGTATCCCACCGGCTTTCGCCGACGCTTTTTTATCCGTTACTCGCGAAGGTCGCCACGCAAGCGCAGGCGGAGCGGATGATAAAGGAGCATTATTTCAACAAGGACGAGTTCTACGGCGATTATGTCATGCCTTCTATTGCCCGAAACGATCCCGCCTTTCATGACAATGATTACTGGCGGGGGCGCATCTGGGGACCGATGAATTTCCTGGTCTATCTGGGCATCCGCAATTACCACCTCCCCGAAGCGCGCGCCGACCTTGTAAAGAAGTCCCGCGAGCTTTTGATGAAATCGTGGAAGAAGGACGGCTCGATCTTCGAAAACTATAATTCCGTGACCGGCCAGGGCGACGACGTGAATAGTGCCGATGCCTTTTATCATTGGGGCGCGTTGCTGAGTTTTCTGTCCATCCTTGACGCGCAAAACTCGCAATAGCATGAAACATTCAATGATTAAGCCCTTGGATAGAGCCTTCGAACTTGAAATCGCAAAATGCGACATCAAAAAACCTATTTCGCCGGTGCTTCCTGCGTCACATAAAAAGATCATCCATCGTTAAATTATTGCGAACCAGATCGTTTGAATATTCGTTTCTTGCTACTCCAAAAGTTGTTATCATTGTTAAAAAGATCGACTTAGTCGTCTTGGTGGCGGATCGGAATACTTCAATTTTGTCCCTCAATTCCGTGTGGTACTTTTTGTCGATTACAAATGGTTTAATTGAAAATTTCATTTCACAAAGATTAATTGTAACGTCTTTCCTGTCTATTATCAAGTCTATCTGCCTTTTTTTCCCTTCGCCGGTGTTGATCCATGATGAACTATTAGTTTCAACGCCAGTTATGCCAAGGGCTTGTTTTATTTCGGGTAAATGAGCCAGGCATACCTGTTCAAAGGCATATCCACTCCATGCTCTTTGTTCTGGCGTATCCAGGCCATTGATCCAGATGTTCTCGTTCAATCGATGGTTATGGCGAATAAATTTTATGTAGAACGATGAATAAAAATCACTTAATTGATAAAGTGCATTTTTTTCTTTTTTGCCGAACGAT
>JAICXX010000150.1 GCA_025934485.1 Chitinophagaceae bacterium | reverse complement strand
CAGCCCGACCATGCTTTTCAGCATCAAATTGCCTCAATCCTGGACCCCAGCAGACTTTTATGATTTTCAATGGCCGGCGTTGCGAAGTCAGGGACAGCTTGCGTTCCAAGATTATCCGTTTAGCCTGTAACGATTACGGTTCCCAATACGAACGCAGGGCGATAAAGGCAAGCTCCAGTCATGTGCCTATGACGCCATTCCGCTTCTGCGGATCGAACGCATGGTTTTCTTTAAGCAGGTGGGAAAGGCACGATTGAACCAATTGGATAGAAATTGAAATATCTTTAGTAAATTAGCAGCAGTTCTTTGTGCAGCAAACGTTTACGAAAGATTTCAACGGCGCAAGGGGATTTTTATCAAATCAGGGACCTATTGGGGACCTGTAAAATGTCAATCCCCTGAAAGCCGCTACAGATAAGGATTTGGAGGGGTAGGTTCGACACCCTCCCTCTCCGCTGAGCCTCATAGGTTATTGCCAGTCAATATTCTGTGAGGTTTTTTTATGTAGATGATTTTCTCCCGAACCTAAATTGGTTTTCTATTCAAGATGAATTGTCTGTATGACTCCGGCGCATTAATAATCTATACCCGCCCTAATAGAAGAAACAATTTCCTTTTGTCTTCTTAGCATTTGGTTGTCTCTGTAATAGTCGCTGTAGGTTTCCGGATTGTCAAAAACTTCCTGATTATAATATTTATCAACTTTATATTCCAAAAAGTAAAATGAACCATCGTTTACTATGATCCTCCCTGTTGTATCCAGGCCTGAGGACGTTATATACATTGGGTGATAGTTCTTTTTGATTTCATCGCGGTTAATTGACTCAATGCTGAATATTCCGCTTTTGACTGTTTCACCGAAGATGCTGTCTAAATTGTTTTGCGAAACGATTTTCTGTTCGGGTTTCTCCAAACTGTCCGGGTAAAGGGGGATGCTGTAAACTGTTCGGTTAAAGACGGTATCGTGGGTCAGGATGGTACAGATTACATTTAACATCGGAAAGCCCCATTCATAAAGCCTGATCTCTATTCGGTGCCTACTGGCCGATATTGGCGGGAACTTAAATTGTTCGTATGGTATAACTTCTTTCCTTTTAAAAGAATCCAGGATAGCTCCATGAATTTCGCCAATAAAAATTGACTTACTTTGAGAATGGACTGGCTGAAATAAAAAAAAAATAGATGCAAGCGTAATCGATGTTGAATATTTCATTAGCTATCTGCATTTACTTAATCGGAAAGTCCCTCACTATGGTATCTGGAATCCCGACGCTGCAAGCCTTCTTACCTTCGACCTCCATCCAGCCTTAGCAAGAACCCAAGTTTTTCCATTTTGTAGAATTTCTATTCTATCGCTCGAATGCGTATGATGGCTATCTGACGCCTGAAATTCAATATCGTCAAAGGCCAACAAAACTCGTGGATCATCCAGTGGATTCTTTTTCTGATCCAGGTCAAAAAGAGACTTATGGCGATCCTCTTTAAACAACACCATTTTTTCCTTTAAGGATCGGAGCAGAGAATCAAGTTCAATAAGATCGGTAATCTTGTCAAGGTCGTAGATATCCTTTTTAGAAAATCGATTGGATGCTGCCATCAATTTGAACAATGCTATATCACGAACACTAAACAATCGCATACCATCGACATTTTCTACCACGTCAAGATGTTGAATATTCTGGATCATATCTATCTTAATCTGTTCCTCCCCTTTTATAATCATAGCGCGCAAAAAGCAGAATTGATCTCCCAGATTTTTATTCACAATATTACAAAATAAGAGAGAGCCTCCGTATTTGCGGCGAAGGGCATCACCAATTTCTTCCCATCCTTTAATACCAATTATCGTATCGGCAAAAAGATCAATGTCATCTGATCTTCGATGATTAAACCTTACAGTGAGGTTGGTGCCGCCCGCCAGGGAAAAAGGTAGCAATACCTTCATCGTTTGCAGGTCCCGGATGAGCTCCAACATCGCTTCGGTCATACGTCAAAATACCATTTAAAAATTATCACCTGGAGAAACGGTAAAAAGCCGGAACATGGTACCTTTCGGCAACCATTTTACAAACTTCATTACTAATAAGCTCTTTAGTTTTCCGGAGACGCTCCAAGATTTGCTGGGGAGTATAGAAAACTTCGAGCTTAGAAATATCTGCCTCAAAAGAAGCATCGTTCGTAAAATAAAGCGCCCTGGGGATAATAATATCGCTATCCCGTTCGGCGTCGAGCCGAGAATAATCCATATCCCAAAAACAATATTTGGGAAATACTGACGGTATCGTCGCAACTGCTTTCACAAATTAAAGTTACGTTTTATTTTTAGAGCTTTCCTTTCGATAACTAATACCTTTATTCCAGTAAGCTCTACGGTATTTGCTTCAAGTATATAACAATCAATCAATTATGAATATACGTATTCAGCCGCAAGAAAATTGCACCTCCTACAGGATATCCTTGGGCTCCAGGATGTAGTAACCTTAAGGGAAATCGAGATTCTGCTAAGAGGAACTATCGAAAGCCAAGGCGCTAGTTGCCCATCTGCCCAGGAATTCCTAGGCTTATGGAGTAAGGAAGACGCCGAAGCGATCGAAAAGGCTATTATTAAGGAAGGTTGTGAGTAACAGCATTTCACCGCTTTGCTCAATTTGCCTAATTTTAACGACGTCGTCGTCACGAAATTTTCTCGGTGGACTATTCGGTACCTCACGAGGACCAGTCGAGCCAAATCATTGAAAATAAGACGCAACAAGGGAGTGGTTCCACACCCTCCCTCTCCGCTTCGTTGTTTTTCAAACTTTTTTCGTCGAAAGCCTGTTGACCGAGTGTTGACGGGCTTTTTGCTTTTTCGGGGTCGCCGGTGTTTGCTTCACTTTGACTCATTTTCTCTGGTTTTCCAGTGAGCAATTCGTGAGCCGCTTGAAGTTCGCCAAAATCGGCTCACTGGCGACCATCAAAAGCCCTGAACCTCAGCGAGGTTGCGCATATTTCGCTTAAGACGAGAACGCATGCAATTGCTAATTTAATCACCAGTCTAAAAGCACTTGTGTAGATGTCGAAGAGTTTTGGTTTGCTTTTCTACCTCAAAAAGCAGCACGGTGACGCCAAAATTCACCGGCCTATTTATCTCCGTATTACTGTCGACATAAACTGGACGGTTTTCTAAAGGTAGCTTAGTAGTTTTTCATTTTCAAACGGGACCGGATTAATATTTTTGGACACGTGGGTTGGGGTTTCCTTTTAATGGCGCCAGACCGCCTTTTCTCGGTGTACCGTTCGCAATTTAATTCAAATTAATAAAAAAACTTTATCTTTACGTGATAAGCGTATCAATACGCGATACAGTTATCAAACGCCATACGATTGCATGATTCAGACGATAACTCACAAGGGATTACGCCTCTTTTTCGAAAAAGGCGACGGTTCGAAACTCCCCCGTGAGTATCTAATCAAGATTAGCTTGATTTTAGACGCCCTTGACGCGGTAGCATCCGAGGACGACATTAAAGCCCTTGGTGGCGGTATACATCGTCTGACGGGCAATTATGCTGGCTTCTGGTCCATTAAAGTTAGCCCGAACTACCGGATCATCTTCCGATATAGTAAAGGCGATATCTTTGACGTCGATTATTTAGATTATCACTAATAGGAGGAAATAATATGCTGAAAAGAGCTTTACCCCCCGCCCATCCGGGCACAGTACTGCGGCAACTGTTCATGGAAGAGCGCAACCTGACCATTACCGAATTGGCGAAAGGGCTGGGCATGACCAGGGCCAATGTTTCCGCTGTTGTTAATGAACGGGCCGGCATTAGCCCGGAAATGGCGGTCAAACTGTCTGCAGCCTTTGGCAATAGCGCCACCTTCTGGACCAATTTGCAGACCAACTATGAACTTTGGCACGCTGAAAAGAAAGTAAAGAGATCCAAGATTCGGCATTTCAAATTACCGAAGATTCAGCAATCTGCGCACGCCTGACAATGAGTGTCAAAGGCAATGCAAGCGAGGACATCGTCTCTTTCAAGGTCTGGAAATTCCGCTAGAACGGCATCAATCGAATCACCCCCTGCTAGATATTCCAGGATGGCGAAGACCATATGCCTGGTATTCCGGTGGCTCGGTTTACCATGATTAATGTGGGAATTCTGTGTAACTCTTGAAAGCAGATTTTCTACCGTGTTCTTCATATAGCCAGTCACGAATTCATCGACAATTCAACTAATTATCCCTAAATTCACGCTGGCAAAAATCGCCTACGTTCTTCATTGAAAACAGAATCGATTTCAGCACTAAACAACAGGTGTCAGGGCTAATAAGATAATGATAGCCGCGGAACTGTTAGCTATGTACAAATTCGCAATTTGCGGTCCGTGGATTATTAAATCGGGATTGTTACCTTTAAAAGACATCCTTTTCCCGGTTCAGAATATATTTTGGCCGTTCCGTGATACGCCTCCGCCCGGCTGATCATGTTCCCCAGCCCAATTCCCTTGCGCTTTTGGTGCGGATCAAACCCAATCCCATCGTCTTGTATTGCCATATGTACCCAATGTGCGCAGCTATCCAATCGTATCTTGATCGTAGCCGCCCGCGCATGCTTGGCAATATTATTCAACTGCTCCTGGGCGATCCGGAATAAGGTCTCTTTGACAGCTATAGGAACGAGGGCTTCCCGCAGTTTGGTACAGTCCAACTGAACGGTTTGCTTGATGCTATAGCTTTTCAACAGCGTCGCTAGTTCGGTCGTCAGCGTGGTATCTGAAAAAGGGGGGATGACCATCCGGTGAGAGAGATTCCTGATTTCCTCTATAGCGTATTGCACATTTTCCTTGCATTCCTTGATTATGTCCAGATGGTTCCCTGGCGCCTCGAGGAGATAGCACAGTTTCAGGTTGATCGACGCAAGTATCTGGTTGATATTGTCGTGTAATTCCCTTCCCAGGGCATTTCTTTCCATTTCCTGGGCCTGGAGGATGGCCCGGGTCAATTCCTTCTGTCTTTCCGCCTGGTCATATTGGATGGCTTCTTCCTTTTGTTTGCGTTCGGTAATATCCGTCCGGATGGATAGAT
The DNA here is from genome assembly GCA_025934485.1 of Chitinophagaceae bacterium. Classification (GTDB taxonomy): domain Bacteria; phylum Bacteroidota; class Bacteroidia; order Chitinophagales; family Chitinophagaceae; genus Puia. The sequence continues at coordinate 9,720 of JAICXX010000150.1, read as the reverse complement.
ACTGGTAAGGTTTGCCGGATTTATTCAGGAACGGAACAATGGTTGTATCCACCCAATAGAAGCTGCCGTCCTTTGCCCTGTTCCTAAGCTCTCCCTTCCATATTTTGCCATTGGCAATGGTCTTCCAGAGATCCCGGATATACTCCTTTGGATGGTATCCTGAATTGATGATGCGATGGTCCTGGCCGATCAATTCGGCTGCGCTGTACTTCGAAATCTGGCAGAAACTGTCATTTACATAAGTGATGGTTCCTTTTACGTCCGTGATCGCTACGATAGACGAATTGTCCAGGGCGAATTTATAATCCAACAGTTCTTTGCCGGCCATCGTTTCCCCAACGGCGTTTTCTTTTGAAGACTCGATACACAAGTTCGCATTCGAAAGGGAACGAGAGGGGATTCTCTTCGACATTTGTGTCGCCTTCACGTGTTTCATAGACTTGCCGTTTTTAATAAATGCGCAATGTAATTGTTTGCTTGTTGCCATCGGGAGCGATGACCTCCAGGAAATACAGGCCGGGCGCCGTGACACTGCTCAGGTCGATGCTTCGTACCCCGTCATTTCCGTCGTGCGCCATCCGGGAACGGATAACCCGCACGGCATTTGTTCCATAGAGCAAAAGGACATAATTCCCCCTGGGCTGGCCGGTCATCGATAGCGAGAGGACATGACCGGTGACAGGATTGGGATATACGGAAATACCTTTTTGCGCTTTCCTATCGATCTTTAGGACGATGCTATACTTGAACTTCCCGTCGAAGTCCACGCTCTTCAGCCGGTAAAAGCTGATTCCGGCAAGGGGTGCATTGTCCGGCCAGTTGTAGGTTTGCGTTAAGGCAGTACCAGTGGCGGCCACCGATCCGACAGAAAGGAATCCTTGTCCGTCGGGGGACCTTTCTACTTCATATTTTTCGACATTCGATTCATGGGTGGTCGTCCAGGTGAGGTCGACAACGTTGCCGGCGATAATCGCTTTGAAATCGATGAGGGTTACCGGTAAAGGAGTGACGGGGCCAAATCCGAAAGCAAAGGGCGAGAACGAGGTCATCACCTGGCTGGTCACGGGCGTCAGTCCACTGCCGGTATTTCCTGGTATTGTGCTTCCAACGACAGCATCCCAGGAGCTGCCATTAAAATGTGCAACGCCAATAATATCAGAACTGGCCGGATTGCCGTTGGTCCAGGTATTATCACCTCTATAGTTGAGGGTTACCTGGGCGCCCGGACCGCTGACCAGCGAGACGTCCCAATACTCGTCGGTAGCAACGGCGGTCAGTCCGGTATTTAGGGCGCCCGTGGATGCCTGGACGGGGAAATATTCAACACTATAGCCCCCGGCCCCGCTGGTTGCCGGGATAACGGAAACCGGGCGATAGGAAGGATCTTTCCCCACGGGGAAAAGGTAGGCATTCGTACCGGCGGTATTTCTCAGGAGGGGGCCATTGACAAACGAGGAATCGCTCCCACCCGTGAAGGTGGCCGCCGCACTCAGGGTAAGGGGGGCGCCAGCCGTGGTCGTAAGCAATCCATTTGTCAGATCGAGGCGGTTGCCGATGATCAGCGGGTTGGCCAGGCTTGCAGACTGTCCGGAACTGTTGAGGGAGAAGTTATTTAACAGGTTGGTCGTACCCGGTGTGGTCTGGTCGAAGGAGAGGGAAGGACTCGCGGTTCCACCGCCGATGATAAGATTACTGCTGCTGCTGCCTTGCAGGCCCGCGGGTACGGTGTTTATGACGGATCCATTAAGCGTTAGGGTACGGCCATTAATCGCCAACTTGCCAGCGGTAAACGTCATTGCTCCATTCACCACGAGGTCGCTGCCCAGCAGGGGCGCTTGCCCGCTGCTGTTAATGGTAAAATTGTTCAGGGAGTTCGAGACACCGGGAACGGATAGGTCGAAGCTCACTGTCGGACTTGTGGCCCCATTAATGATCAGATTGCCGGTGCCGCTGCCTGTTATCCCGTTGGAAACGGAATTGATAACATTCCCGGACAACGTAACCGTGTTCCCGCCGATCGCCAATTGCCCGGCGGTGAACGTCAGGGAGCCTGCGACAGTCAGGTCCTGATTGAGGTTGACGGGACCCGCATTATTATTGATCACCAGGTTATTCAGGGTTAGGGGGGCCGAGCCATTTATCGACTGCGCTTTGATCCCGTTCATAGAGATCGTATTTCCGGAAAGGGTAATACCACCATCGATCGTCAGGTCACCCAACAGGCTAAGCGCAGTAGCGGGCAGCACGGTGGCGCCGCTGCCGCTGATGACGAGGTTGTGGTATGAGCCGGAACTCCCGTTGGGGACTACGATTGTTTGGTTATTGCCATTGTATTCCACCGTATTTTCCAATGCACCGGCCTGAAAGGTTCCGTTATTGGTCAATACTCCCCCGATCCTTGTGATGGTGTTGGTTGTCATCTGCAGCGCGGCGCCGCTATTGATGGTTATATTATTGAAATTTGTCGCCCCATCGATGGTGGCGCCGGGACTCGTAAAAGTGATCGTGCTCGTACCCGCGTTAAAGATGCCGGCATTGGCCCAGGCCAGTCCGGAATTGTTGACCGTCAATTGGGCGCCGGGGTCCGAGTTCACGACGCCACCGCTTTGTATGGTAATCGACCCGGCACTGGCGGTTGCCGGCAGTGAAGGGGAATTAGGCGTGGTGGCTGCGTCCGGAATGATAAGATTGATATTGGGGGCCGGGCCGCCATTGGGGGTCCAGTTCGTCGCGGTGATCCAGGAAGTGCTGGTAGATCCGTTCCAGGTAAGGGTCGTAATTGTCGTTTCCCCCAGCGTTAATTGAACATTTCCAAAACTCGAAGAAAAAAAAGCGACATCCACATTGGAAAGGCCTACCCAATTTTGCGTTGTATTCATACTGGATTTTCCCTGCTCCGTAACAACCGAGCCCGCTACGCGAAAAGAATAATCCACCAGGCCGTTCTCGCTATTCCCGTTGAGTTCCGTATCCAGGTAGTGAGCACTAATGACGGCCTTCGTGCCGCTACCGCCTGTCTGGATAAGATCATACTGGCGCAGGATCGCACCGGCCGCCCAGGCCGGAGCCGCCCCAATACTGATTTTTAGACTTATTTGCGTTGGCAGGGTCCCCGTGCCCGGAAAAACGATGGATGTATATTGGTGGCCCATGGTATAGGTAACATTGGGGAGGATGGTCGTCCTTTTGACGATGCCGGTTACATCTCCCTGCCCTACTGTGGTTGCAGCAGGCCCCATATTCAAGGTATATGTGTTCATGGAAAGGCTGCCGGCCGTAGGCGAAGGATTGGCGGCAGACAAGGTGAGTATGCCGTTTACCGTCAGATCGTTGGCTGCCGTGGCGCCGCCGGCGGCGCTGATGGTCAGATTCTGGTAGACCGGAACGGCTGACACGGTTTGCGGCACGCCGGATGCATAGTCGACTGTCCCGCCTGCCGATAGGGTGTTGGTGCTGAAAGCGGGCCAGACTGTGGTTGATGTGGACGAGCCTAGTTTAAATGTTCCTCCGCTTAGATTTATCGTGCCGGTAGATGCCAGTTGATTACCCCCGTCGGCCAGCGTCCCCGAGGAAATAGTTAAGGCGGAGGCAACAATAACAGAATTGCCAAGCGTGGCGGTTTGCCCCGCGCAATTGATCGTCAGGTTATTCAATAAATTGGTGGAGCCGGGTGTGGTTTGATCGAAGCTGAGGGTCGGGCTGGCTGTTCCGTCCACGATGATATTACTGGCGGCGCTTCCTCTGAGCCCGCCGCTTACCGTGTTGACAACCGGTCCCCGAATGGTAAGCGTAGCACTTCCGATCGCCAGATTGCCGCCGGTAAAGGTCAGGACGGCGCCATTGTTAATAACCAGGTCGTTGGCTAAACCAACTACCTGCCCGGGGCTATTGATCGTCAGGCTCTTTAAGGAATTCGAGGAGCCCGGGGATGCCTGGCTAAAGCTTACATTCGGACTAGCGCTGCTATTGACTACCAGACCCGCGTTGGCCCCGCCAAGCAATCCTCCGGCAACTGTATTTGTTACGGCACCCCCAATGGTAAGTACGGCCGTGTTGAGATTCAGATTGCCGTTGGTAAAGGTCAAGGTGCCTGTCACGGACAGGTTGCCGTTCAACGTTACGCCGGCGCTATTGTTGACGACCAGGTTGCTGACGGCATTGCCGGCGAAAGTATTCGCGGCAATAGCTTGATTGGCGGTTCCGATGTATTGAATGATTCCGCTGGTCGCAGTGCAAGTACCAAGGTTGTTGATCGTGCCGGCGAGTTGCAAGACCCCTGTTCCGGAAACGGTGAGGGAAGCCCCTGCGTCGATGGAAATACTGTTTGCCTGTACGGTCGCCGTACTGACGACAGGATAAAAGGGTTTGCCGGAAGGTATCAGAACAATCGACGGTGTGCTGATGGTAGGAACCACCCCTGTGGACCAGTTACCCGCGTTATTCCAATCGGTTGAGACCGCGCCGGTCCAAAAGTCTGAGACGATCGCGTAGTAGGCCAATTGGTTATTGGCCAGATTGCCGAGGTCGGTGCTGCCCAGCGCAGACGGGAAAATGGTCAATTCGGAAACCGAACCATTGTAATAGCTATTGGTAGGTGTATAGTAGCCGATATGCAGTAACCCCGCATTCGTTAAAGCGGAAGGAATGCCGCTGGTTTGTACGCCCAGGGAAATCCCATTCTTATAGAATTGACTGGACGCCGTTGAAATTTTTACGCCCGTATGCAATTCTAGCGAGGTATTCGCGGCAGAGTTGAAATTCTGGTCGTTGCCGTATTGCGCGATGGTAAACTGGCTGGAATTTCTATAGCCATAATGCAGAATAGTGTTACCGGGGCCGTTGCCGCCCGTCGTACTGGTGGGAAGCTGGAGGTTGGGGTTGATGCTCGCTTCCGCCGTTATATTATTCAATGTGTACAAGGTGTTGTTGAGATAGGATGCCACCGCAGACGTCTCCAGGAACGAGGTCATCGCGCTGGAGAACTGGATGGACGTCTTTCCATTGAGTGTATAAAGCACACCGGAATTGACGATCAGTGCCTGACTTCCTGGCTTTAGCTGGACGGCATTCCTGTTGTTTCCACTCTGGTCGTACCACGTGTTTACGTATACAGAAGTGCCGGCATAGAAGCTGTTGAAAGATATCGCACCGGTTGTCCACTTGAAGGCCAGCCCGTTGACGGCTGCGCCGGCTCTGGTGGTGAGCGTAAGAGAAGTAGAGGTTGCAATGGACAAGATGGTACCCAGGGTGACGTTGTTGCTGATCAAAAGATCGCCTGGTGAGAACCCGGTGAAATTAGTACCGGACCCGGTAATAGTGGCAGAACTGCCCTTATAACTGACAGCAGTGACGGACACGGCATCCATCGCGTTAACGCTCAGCTGAGTCGCGCTGCTAATCGACGTCACGGTGCCCAGGTAGGCGTTGGCAGTGTTAAATAAGCGGTCGCCCGCGGCCAGTTCGCCCGTGAAATTGGTTCCGAATCCTGTTACGGTTGCATTGGCAGTCTTAAAACCGGTTGCACCCAGGGAAACGGTCGCATAATTAGTCAGCGTAAGCTTGATGTTATTGGTAATCGAGGCTACGACGCCTAAAAAGACATTGTTGGCCGAATTATACAGGAGATCCCCGACAGCCAACTCCGTCGTAAAACTCGTGCCGCTGCCGGTGACCGCCGATGAACTGTTGGACGTGGCGATCGTCCCTGTTTTGTTCGTCTTGATCGTGATCGTTCCCGTCCTGGCTACATCGGAGGAAATAGTGCCTGTTTGCGCTGTGCCGAACGCCGATCCTACAACTACACCTGGCGTGAAGGTAACCACGCTGGAAGCGCTTACCGCCCCGCTGCCATCAAATGCCACATTAGCCTCGGCGTTGTCGGAGGACCTTCTCACCTTGATAGCTGGCCCTGTATAACTGCTGCTTAGCTTGCGCAAGCTAAAGGCCACCGACGCCGGTGTTCCGGCCGCCAGCCCCGCATTATCAAGGGCGTTCTGGGAAAACAACAATTGTGTACAGAGGGTTGCAAGGGTAAAAAGGGGTAATATTGGTTTCATACTGAATTGAATTTTCAAGTTGATGGATCAGAAGGTGAAATAGGGATAAATATAAACTCTGATCACAAAAGATGTTATGACCTACGTCATACCGTAGGTTAACCTGGAACAGGTCGCTATCAGCCAGAAACCAGGGAAATGCAACCATCCTGCCTTCCCGCACGACTATCAAACCGAAACATTAGAAGAATTCATATATGCTTTGGTAAATTATTCAAGCGTTTTGGTAACTTTATAGGGAACGGAATATTGACGCTCGACCCTTCCTGCCTATTTTTATGGTGAAAGAAGATCTCCCTACCCACAATTTACTCTCTCCCTTTTTACTTGTCGCATAAAGCAATCATTGTAGCCAGTAAGCATTGTCATGGTCACTACTACACAGGGATTACTGTATGAACTATAACAAACACTGGGAATTGTTTCTATTTTTCAACTCTGAAAAACCCTATATGTCTAACCCGTTGAATGTTCTCATCATAGATGACTCGGACCTGGTGGTTAAACGCCTGGTCGAGGGCCTCGCCGAATGGCTGGCGCCGGAGTATATCCTACATGCGAATTCGGTCGTTTCCGGACTGGCCCTATACCGGAAGGCTCATCCCGCCGTCATCATTCTCGATGTGAGGTTACCCGATGGAAACGGTATAGATGTCCTCACCGCCGTTCGTCAACAGGACAAACATACCCGTGTAATAGTCCTTTCAAATTTCGACAGCATATCCCACAAAAAAAAGTTTCTGGAACATGGCGCGGACCACTACCTGGATAAAACGCGGGACTTTCACAGAGTTCCCGACATTATTCAAAGTTTCTTCCCGGTAAATCCATATCATCATAACAACCCCATTATAAATATGAGAACCAAGTTGTTCGATAACAATATTGTGGGTACTGCCGACCAGGCCCTGGATTTTATCGGCAATGTCCTCGAATCTTCCACCGAATATTCCATTATCGGCAAAGATTTGAATGGAACCATCCTGCTGTGGAATGAGGGCGCCCGCATTTTGTATGGGTATGAGCCCGACGAGGTCGTAGGTAAAATGAACTCATCGGTTCTGCATGTTCCGGAGGATGTAAGGGACAATGTGCCCCGGCAAATGCTGGATGCTGCATTGAAGGACGGCAAATGGGAAGGCACTATAAATAGGCAGCGGAAGAATGGCCAGCGCTTCACCGCGCGGGTGGTGATCACTCCCCGTCGCGATTCGACCGGTACCGCCATCGGGTTTCTGCTTATTTCGAAAGATATCTCTGACGAGATCCGCCTCACAGAAGAGCTTAAGGCTACACAGTTGTACACCCGGTCGCTCATCGAGGCAAATATTGACGCCCTAATGACGACAGACCCGCTCGGCATCATCACGGATGTGAACAAACAGATGGAAATTCTCACCGGCTACAGCCGGACCGAGCTACTGGGACTGCCATTTAAAAATTACTTTACAGAGCCAAAAAGAGCCGAAGAAGGTATAAAACTGGTGTTACAGGAGGGAAAGGTTACCAACTATGAACTAACCGCCCGCAGTAAAGACGGTAAGATGACCCAGGTCTCATACAATGCCTCCACCTTCCATGACGCCAATAGCAAACTACTGGGTGTGTTTGCCGCCGCACGCGATATCACTGAACAGAAAAAGCTGGAACAGCAATTGCGCGAGTCCCAGGCCTACAACCGCGGACTGATCGAGGCCTCTGTAGATGCCCTGGTAACCGTCGATCTGCGGGGACATATCAGCGATGTAAATGCCCGAATGTGCCAGATGTCCGGATATTCCCGGGAAGAATTGCTCGGCATGCCGTTTATCGACTATTTCTCCGATTCGGAAAAGGCGCAGGAAGGTGTAAACCAGACGCTGGATAAAGGTGAAGTGACCAATTATGTATTGACCTTGCTGACAAACGAGGGCGTCAATATACGCGTCTCCTTCAATGCTACCGTATTCCAGGATAATTTTGGCAAGGTTCGGGGCATCTTTGCTTCGGCCCGCGATATAACCCAGCAGGAAAAGCTCCAGTCACAATTGGCAGAAGAGAGAACCTACAATCGCGGCCTCATCGAAGCTTCCCTGGACGGCCTCATCACGGTAGACCCGATGTTGAATATCACTGACGTCAACGAAACGATGTGTCGCATGGCGGGATTTACCCGGGAAGAACTCATCGGTACGCCCTTCCCCGGATATTTCCTGGATTCCAAAAGAGCCGCCGAAGGGGTCCGGCTTACCCTCGACAAAGGAGCTGTAACAAATTACGAGCTGACACTTCGAGATAAGGATAGGCAGGAAAAACTGGTCTCCTTCAACGCGGCTACCTTCAACGACGAGGCCGGAACAGTGAGGGGCATCTTTGCTTCTGCCCGCGACATTACCGAACAGGCAAAACTCCAAAAGCAATTGGCCGAAGAACGGGCCTATAACCGTGGCCTGATCGAGGCTTCAGTAGATGGCCTGGTCACGGTGGACGAAAATATGATCATCACCGATATTAATGACACGATGTGCCGGATGGCGGGTAAGAACAGGAACCAGTTGATCGGCTACTCCTTCCCTTCCTATTTCCTGGAAAAGGAAGAGGCGGAAAAAGGTGTAAAGCTAACCTTCAAGGAAGGCGCCGTTACGAACTATGTCCTTACGCTGCTCGCCGGTGAGGACAACCAGATACCGGTGTCCTTCAACGCCGCCGTATTCCGGGATTCCGAAGGTGTTATTCGGGGCATTTTCGCTTCGGCTCGCGATATCACGGCGCAAAAACAGTTGGAGGAAAAGCTGCAGGCCTCGCAGCTCTATACCCGGTCGCTTATCGAATCCAATACCGATGCGCTGATGACCACAGATCCGCTTGGGATCATTACAGATATCAATAGGCAGATGGAGGCGCTCACCGGCCATACGCGAGATGAACTGATCGGTAGCCCGTTTAAAAGTTATTTTACCGATCCCCTCCTTGCAGAGGAGGGCGTTAAACAGGTGTTGAAGAATGGCTATGTTACTAACTATGAACTCACGGCAAGAAACAAGAGTGGAACAGAGACCGTTGTGTCGTACAACGCGGTGACATTTACCGACCGGGACGGCCGTTTGCAGGGAGTTTTTGCCGCCGCCCGCAATATTACCGAGCAGAAAAAACTGGAACAGCGGCTCCGGGAGTCGGAAGCCTATAACCGCGGGTTGATCGAAGCATCGGTGGACGGGCTTATCACGGTCGACCCCCAAGGAGTGATCACCGACGTTAACGATCGCATGTGCCAAATGACCGGCTATTCCCGGACGGAACTCACCGGTACTCCATTCGCGGATTATTTTACCGATGCCAAACGAGCCAGAAATGGAATAAAAGAAACCTTTGATAAAGGCGTGGTGACTGAATACGGTCTGACACTTATCTCGAGAACCCGGCGGTTCTTGCATGTGTCATTCAATGCGTCAATTTTCAGGGATGCGACTTCCAACGTGAGGGGCATCTTCGCCTCTGCGAGAGACATCACCGACCGTGTAAGGCTTGAAGAACAGCTCCGCGAATCCCAGTCCTACAACCGCGGGCTTATCGAAGCATCGGTGGACGGGCTGATCACCGTCGATCCTGAAGGCTTTATTTCCGATGTCAACGAACAGATGTGCCGGATGACTGGCTACAAGCGGGATGAATTGGTCGGGACGCT
>JAICXX010000061.1 GCA_025934485.1 Chitinophagaceae bacterium | reverse complement strand
GCGGCTTCTGCAGGGTGGAATGACCGCAAATAGCAGTTGAAGATTTTTTGATGGCTTGCCGTTTAAATGTAATTTTATGTAGTCAACCGACGACCATACTGCACAGCTTTTCTACATAGCAGTTCGAAAATTGTATGCTGGGGGCCTCGAAAGCAGGCAAGATGGAAAAAGTACCATTTTGTCTGCTTTTTTCCTTTTGGAAAACCGCGTTCAGACTGAATGTCGTGGCAATGACCTCGTTCAGGTGAGTAGTTCGAAACTGGTGTCCATCGTATTCCAAGTTTTGGGGGTAAATGGCGGTGGTAGCTTTTTCAACGAGCTGCTTAATCTCGGCGCTATTGAATTCCTGGGATAAGGCATTTATTTTCACCTCCAGGCTAGAATCTCCTTCTCATATTCTGCTTTCATGGCCTTAAAATCCGTCGCGTCGATCGTTTCAGCCAGGAGCAATTTTCGCGCTTTTGCGAGGTTGCCATGGGCTTCGCCCAGGTTAGCCTTAAGGTGTTGCAAGTCGTCGCGCATACTTTGGGGCGCAAGTCGCAGAAAGCGCATGGGCCCATACGAACAGGAAGAATACGAAGGTCGGTTTCATGCAGGTAATTAATTTTTTGTTGCAATGAGTTCATAGGCACGACCCGCCTGTGTGGCCAGGTCGTATTCTTAGACCCGCGCGAGATGCGGGGTTTTTACTTCGGCCTTGGGGCGCCGCCCATAGGCCAAATGCCAACGGTTTCGGTTGCAGTGCGGCCGTAGATCATGGCGGCGAGCCGGCCATTGCCGATGGGCAGTGCTTCGGTCCAGCGGGCAGCCGGTCTGTCGTACCAAAGCCTCATTGGATTCTGAGCCCGGGCTGTACAACTGAAAAGCGTATACAACACGATAATACCCACGGTAATCTTTTGCTGCGGGGTTGCCATAACGATTAGTTGGTGTCGGAAATCGAGAGTGCCGATTCTTTGGCGCCATATTTAAAATCAGCCCTGTTCCCATGGACAGGCAGATCGCTATGCGCTACATTGATCTCCTTTGTGCGATCTCCGTTGATGCTGAATAGCAGCTTTGGGTCCTGGAGGGAGCGGAATCCGTTAAACGTCACCTGCCGGCTGTTCTCGATGGTTATGAGCGGCTGGGTTTGCCCGCAGTCGAGCGTTACGCTATCCATATCGATCCCCTGCGCCTCGATGATGTTGGCCCCCGTATTGGCCTTGATCGTTATTTTTTTCAAGGAGATGTCGGCGATGCTCATCTCCGGCAGACCGCGGATAAGCATCGCCCTATCCGCGCCATCGCATACCAGGTTGCTGATAAAGAATCGACGGAACCGGGGTGTACCTTCGTCAACGGGGGGAATAGCCACCTTGCCATTGGTTTGTTCGAGGGTAGGGGCCTTGGCAAAGTAATACATATCGAACAGGATGGCATCGTGGACGATGTCGTGCATCACGATGTTTTTGATATAGATGTTCTCCACTATTCCGCCGCGGCCGCGGACCGTCTTAAAGCGAAGCCCGTTGTCGGTGCCGATGAACGTGCAGTCGGATACAAAGATATCATGCGCGCCACCGGACATTTCACTACCGATGACAAAACCGCCATGCGCCTTATAAACGATATTATTCCTGATGACAATGTATTGGGATGCTTTCCCGGCCCTTCGGCCTTCCTCGTCCTTCCCGGATTTGATACAGAGACCGTCATCGCCGCAATCCAGCGTGCAATGCTCCACCAGCACATGGCTACAGGATTCTATGTCCATGCCGTCCCCGTTCTGGGCGTTTGCCTCATTATGGACATGCACCCCTTCTACGGTGAGATCTTCACATGCAAGAAAGTGCAGACACCAGGCCGGTGAATTCCGGAAACACGCATTTTGCAGGAGTACCTTTTTGCAGTTATTCAAAACGAGCAAATTGGGCCGGAAGAAGTCTTTCATGTCAGCATAATCGTTCAGGGAACGGCCGTCCTTGTTAGCCGCCGCCCCCCTGGCATAGCTTTCGGAGGGGTACCACATTTTCCCGTCACTGCTGACCACGCCGGTAGCCGTGAGCTGTTTCCACTCGTTTTCCGTCACGCGGTCCTTGCCCATGGCGCGCCACACCTCGCCATGCCCATCGATCACCCCTTGGCCGGTGATGGCTATATTGACAAGATCGGTCCCGGATAGCGGAGACTCGTTGCGAATGGCTTTATGCCCTTCGAAATTACCCTCGATCAAATGATATTGGCTTTTATCTGCGGTGAATTGCAGCAAGGCAGCCATGGAGATATGCAGGTTGACATTGCTTTTTAATACTACAGGGCCGGTGAGCCATAGACCTTCCGGTACAAGGACCACCCCGCCGCCGTGGGCGCTGCAATCATCGATGGCATTATTGATGCTCTGCGTACAGAGGGTTATCCCATCCGGAACGGCGCCATACTTTACGATACTAAACGTGTCCGGTTTGAACGAAGGCCGCGAAGCCTGCGGCAAATGGTCCCAGGAATACTTTTCGCCCGATTGGGCCCTCGACGTAAAAAAAAGCGCCGCCACCGCGGCAGTCAATAGGGCCGTCTTATAGATCTTCATCGTTTTCGTTTTATTTTGCCACTTTTAGGGTGATGCGATCCGCCAACTCCAGCTTTTGCCGGCGTATTTCGCCCAGTACCAGCTCAGCCATGCGTCTTGCCCCCAATTCGTTGAAATGTGTATTGTCATGTCGCCCGGCGGGATAATGGGGATTCTCCCCCGGGTCGAGCTGCATGAAAAGCAATTTTGCGCATTTTGGCCCGAGCTCATCCAGCAACTGCCGGCTCATGGCATCCAGATCGATCACCGGCGTATTCGTCTCGCGACCTACCTGCCACACCGCGGCGGTGTACTCTGCGTGCGTTTCCTTTTGATGACCGCCGGAATCGAACGCCATCCGCGTCATCGGTGTGATCAGCACAGGATGGGCTTTCTTCGCCACGGTCTCCGCCACAAAACGGCGCAGGTTGGCGATATAGTCCGGCACCGGTGTATAGCGGTCTTTGTATTGTGGTTCTTTTGCTTCGTCATTGTGGCCAAATTGTATCAGCACATAGTCGTCCTCGCCGAGGCTGTCGGCAACGTTTTTCCAGCGGCCTTCGCTGATGAAGGTGCGGGTGCTTCTTCCACCCCTTGCCATATTGTGTATGGAAACGGTGGAATCAAAGAAGTCGGCAAAAGGCATACCCCATCCGGTGACCGGCGACCGGTCCCGGGTATAGTTACACATCGTAGAGTCGCCGATCATCCAAACGCGGATATTCTTTTTAAGCGGCGGCAGCGCGAGACAAACAAAGATCAATCCCGCCCAATACCTGCTGTTGTTTTTTATCATAGTATATCATTTTCTTTATTGGCTCATCAATAACCGGGGTTTTGCGGCCGCAGGTTAGGGTTCGCATCGATGGAAGCCTGCGGGAAAGGATATAACTCGCTGTGTCCCGATAGGAAGCCATAACCATAATAATTTACAAACGTTGTCGTAATACCCGAATAGCCACGCCAGGAAAGTTTAAAAAGGGTCAGTTTTTTAAGTGGTCCAAGCGTGCCGGTATATTGGGCATTGATGGCAGCCGTCGAGGTTGCCGGCGCATAATAGGAACTGGTGAAAACGGTGCCGGTGGTGGGGGCCGGTTGCAGATTGACTGTGCTGCCCGCGGTAGTAGCCGCAGAGTAAAGCGAGAACAGCGAATCGGGCAGGTTCGCACCGAGGGTATAGGCGGGTTGCGGCGCCTGGTAGCTTAGCTGGTTCATGTCGGTAGGAGTGTGTAGCGCCAGTATGGCCAGGTTGGCCTTTGTTTCGGAAATGGCTTTGCCAAGCAGATTCCAGCGGATCAGGTCATATTTCCGGATGCCCTCACCGCCAAATTCGAGGCTTCTTTCCCTTACAAGCAATTTAAAAAAACCATCGTGATCCGTGGGGGCGGGCGGGACCAGGGCGGCATTTCCACCATGTCCTCGTTGGCTGACTTCCGTGTAATAGGAGATATCTGCCACGCTTGGACCGCCATTGATCTCGTTGTCGGCTTCCGCATCCATCAACAGCACGTCGGCAAAACGGATCAGCGGCCATTTGAGCTCCATATTCTGGATCGAAGTATTGGAGGCCGGTGTTAAGGTCACGGGTGTGGCGCCGGTGGTGGCGCCCGAGCTCATATAATAGCTGGGACTTGTCACCCAGTCGCGCCGGAACTTGCCATCGTAGAATCCGTTGATAGAATGCCCGCGGCCATAATTGTCTTGTACTACCTCGAACGGCACCACGGTTACATCACGGCGTACATCGGTGGAATCAAACTGATAAAAATAGGTGGGCAATACCGCCCCAAGCGATCCGCCTACGCCGTTGATCTTGGTTCCGTCCTGACAACCGAGTTTGCTATCGGAGTTGGTGCCGTTGGCCATGGCCACCTGCATGATCAATTCACCGGAGGGGTCGATCGGCTTATGGGCATCGATCACGTCTTTCCAGAGGGATTGATAAGAAGGCATCAACCTGTGCTGTTCAGGATGGGCGATCAGCGTATCGCATTCTGTCTTGGTGATCTTATAATAGTCGAGATAATTCGCCGGCCGTTGCATCGTTCCATCGTGCCGGAGCGAATAGCCTCCCGCGAAGAGGGCGATCTTGGCCCGCAAGGCCATCGCCGTACCTTTGGTGAAACGTTCGTCCTGACTGCTGGCCTGGGTGCGCCATGCCATCAGCCCCTTGGCCTTGTCGAGGTCGGCAAGGAGATGGTTGTAGATGGTATCGCGGGAGGTTTGGCTCAGAAAAAGATTCTTTTGCATGGCAGACGGCGCCCACTGGGCAGGGATATCGCCCCAGATACGGACCAGCTCAAAATAAAATTGAGCCCGAAGGATCAACGCTTCCCCATACATGCGCTGAAGCTCCGTTTGGTCCGCCGGGGCGCCAGAACTATACTGCTTCATCAGCGGGATATAGTAGATACAAAGATTTGCTCTTTCTATCCCTGCATAGAATTGATTGAATGTATTAACGATATCGGCATTCCCGGCCTGGATCGTATAATGCGCCTCCTGGTGTCGTGCCTGGTCGAGACCGGCTCCGCCGCCCATGATGCAATCATCGTCATAGGGATAATAATAGCTGGCCCTGATCCCATAGCCATAGTCTCCTGCCAGTTCCATGTAAGCACCCATGAGCGCCGCTTTGGCATTGGGAAGATTGCTGAAGGCGATACTGGGGTCAAAGGTGGATATGGGTGAAGGGGAAAGGTATTTTTTGCAGGCGGTGGATAAGAGGATCATGCTGGCAAGCATAGCCGCTATTGACAAATGTGTTATATTTTTCATGTCAGGTAGTTAAGCGTTTAAAAAGAAACATTGAGGCCAAAAAGATAGGTGCGGCCGCGGGGATAACCGCCGTAGTCGACGCCGGGCGTCAAGGGCGTACCCCGCCGGGTGCTTACGTCGGGATCGAAGCCGGAATAGCCAGTGAGGGTAGCGATATTGGTACCGGTGACATAGGCTCTCAGCGTGGAGATGCCGAATTTACGGGTCCACTGTTTGGGTAGGGTGTAGCCGATGGTGACATTGTTGATGCGGATATAGGATCCATCTTCTACCGCGAAGCTGCTTGGATAAAAGCCGGTGGTGGTACGGATCGGCTGCCAGATCTTCGCATGCGCGTTCAATGCCTGCAGCTGATCGGGAGCGATACCGATGACCGTGTTGGCATCGGGTTGTTTTTGCACCAGGTTTCCGTTTTGATCGATGACCTTCCAACGGTTATCCATGAGAGCCAGCATGTTTCCGTCGACGCCATATTGTGTGGAGAATTCCAGCTTATTGGCATTCATGATCTGGTTACCGTACACGAAGTTGACAAAGACACTGGCGTCAAAATTCTTAAAGATGAACTGCTGCCCGAACCCGCCGGTGAATTTGGGTAAAGCATGGCCGATGATGACCCGATCGCTGTCCAGCGTGATCTTTCCGTCGCCATTGGCATCCCGATATTTTATCTGTCCCGGCGCCACGAGATCGGACAATACGGCCGCGGGATTCGGCATGCCCTTCTTTAAGGTGTACCGATAGGTAAGATTCGGGTATCTGGCATTGTTGGTGGCATTGACATACGGTGTCGCATCGAAATCGCTCACCTTATACATCCCATCCACTTTGAGACCATACATGGTTCCCACCTGCTGACCGACCTGGATCAGGTAGTCGTTCGGGTTGGCGGTACTGCTGAACCACCCGGAATTGGCGGTAAATGATTGTTGGTTGCCCAGACTGGTGATCTTGTTTTGATTAAAGGAGATATTGAAATTCCCGCTCCAGCTGAAATTCTTCCTATGCAGGATGGTGCCGGCTAACTGGATCTCGAGACCATTGTTCCGGGTTGAACCCACGTTTTGATATTGGGTCGTGTAGCCGGAAGTGGGCGGAATGGCATTCGCGATTAAAAGGTTATCCGTGGTATTGGAATACACATCGATGGAAGCCGACAACCGGTTGAATAAGGTCAGATCGAACCCAAGGTTTCTGGAAGTAGTCGTTTCCCATTTGATGGAAGGATTGCCGAGTTGAGAGGGGGTCGCAAAGGTATAGTTAAGTACGTCATTCAAACCATAGCCGCCGTTGGAGGGAAGCACATAACCCGTGGTATACCCGTAAGCCGTTATCCTGTTGTTGCCTGCCTGGCCATAGCTAACCCGGATTTTGGCATCGGATATAAAGCTAAGCGACTGCATAAAATTTTCCTGCGAGATCCGCCAGGCCACCGCCGCCGAGGGGAAGTAACCCCATTTGTGGTTGCTGCCTGTGGCCGGTATCGGGCTGCTGTAATCCGGTCCGAAGAGGGAAGAGCCATCCGCCCTGAAATTCAACGTCAACAGGTATTTCTTATCGTAGTCATAGCCGATGCGGCCAAACAGCGAGAACTGGGTGGTGTTCACTTCGGTGGCGGAAGGCTTGGGTTCGGTTAACCCGGCGGGAGGGGTCGCCAGACCTAGATTGGAAAGGGCCAATTTGGGGGCGGTGCCGATGGGGAAATATCTTGTTTCGACTGTCTTGGTTTTGACGTTGGTCTGATAGATCTCCTGCCCCGCCAGCAATTCGATACTGTGTTTAGTGCCGCGTATCCCCTGGTTTACATAGGTGAGTACATTGGAATTATTGATGGTGATCGTCTTATTATTAGTCACGGTGAGATCCGGCATCCTGCTCCAGGTCCGGGAGTTGGCCGTTAGCGTATCGTCGTAGGCGTCTGCTTCTACACCATTGACGTCATAGCCATAGGTGCTACGAAAGGTCAATTTCGGGGTAATATTGAAATTGAGATAGCCGTTATAATCGTAGGCCGTGGTGATCTTGTTCCGGTATTCGGCGGCCTGTAACTGCAAGGGATTGACGAGGTTCAGTCCGTTGCCGGGGTTATTGGCGTCGAGACTGGGGTCATAATAATCGACGGTTTGTCCCGGGAGAAGGATCGGCCGGTACCGGACATATTGCCGCAGCCGGTTCGAGCCGGCGCCGCCTACGTCCGATGTTCCTGCTCCCGTGACATTATTTTCGTTGTACCGCACATTGAACCCTACCCGCAGTTTATCGCTGACCTTGTGGTCGAACCGGAAATTCACCAGCTTGCGGTAAAAATTCGAGTTGAGTACCAGGCCCTGCTGCAGGTTGTAGGACGTGCTGAGGTTGAACTGCGTGCGGGCATCGCCACCGGAGACACTCAGGTTTTCCGTGTTTTGGAAGGCTAAGCGACCCATCGCCGTTTTTTGCCAGTCGACATCGGGAACATGTTTGTAGGTCTCGATGGTATCGAAATTTGCCATGTTCCGGATATACTGCGCGGCTACACCGGTATCCTGTGGATTCTCTGTGTATTTGGCGCGTTCGTAGGAATACAGAACGAAATTGTAGGGGTCCATCATTTTGAGCTCCTTTCCGAGATGGGTAATGCCCGCGAAGGTGTTCAGGGTGACCGTCGTTCTACCGCCGGTGTTCTTGCCTCCTTTGGTGGTGATGATCACGACACCGTTGGAGCCCCGGGCGCCATAGATAGCGGTCGAAGCCGCATCTTTCAATACGTCGATGGACTCGATATCCTGGGGCGAGATCACGGAGAGCGCATTGTCGACCTGGATGCCGTCTACGACATATAATGGTGCACTGGTAGACGTAATGCCGTTCCTGCCGCGGATAAAAATGTCCACATCCGCGTTGGGCGCACCCTCGGATACGACCACCTGGACACCTGCCAGCCTGCCCTGCAGGGCTTCGGCGGCAGAATTAAGCGGGACGTCTTTGAGATCTTTGGCGCCGATCGAAGAGACGGCGCCGGTGAGATCCCGTCTTTTTTTAGTTTGATAGCCGACCACGACGATGTCGTCGAGGCCTTTCGAAGCCGGTGTCATCGCGACATTGATCTCCCTGCGATCGTTTACGGCGATCTCGCTGGTGCCGAAACCCACAAAAGAAAAAACAAGGGTAGGGTTCCGGCTGTCCAGGGTGAGTTTATAGGTGCCGTCTTGTTTGGTGGAGGCGATGTCTTTACCGCCCTTGATGCCGATCGTAACGCCATCCATCGGGCTGCCGGTTTGACTGTTGGTCACTTTTCCGGACACGACGAAGTTTCCAGTTTGGGAGAAGCCCTGGACCGAGTAGGCGAGGGCCAGGATAGTGCATAACAGCAGCTTTTTCCTTTTCATAAGCAGTAGTCGTTTAGAGAGGACAAACGTATTGTAATGAATCACTTACCAGGTCGAAAAAATGACCGGAATGGTTTAAATTTTAGTATTTTATTGCATCACCCTGCAACCGATTGTGGTTACCCCTCACTCCGGTGTGATATTTCAATATATTTGAGCAATGTTTGCCATTTCGAAATTCCGCATCTGGGGAATACTCCTGCTTTGTGCGCCGCTGTTCTCCCGCGCGCAGCCCAGGTGTAAAATGGACCATTATACTACCGAAGACGGTTTGTCGAGCGACCGGATAACAAGCGTTATTAAGGACGACGAAGGCTTCATGTGGTTTGGCACCTGGGATGGCATCGACCGCTTTGACGGCCATAACTTTGTTACCTATAAATCGTATCCGGGTGATCTTTCTCCGCTGAAAAATAACCGCATAGACCAGATCGTCCAGGATAAGACATGCTATCTATGGGTAAAAGATTACGATAGGCAGGTATATCGGTTTGACAAAAGAACGGAACAGTTCATAGCCTTATCCGACATCATCCGAACCAAGGGCAAGCAGAAATACCGCTTTGACCGGATCGTCTCGAACGATAAGGGCACGGTTTGGCTCCTGACGCATGACCAGGGGATCTTTTTTATTCCTAACACCGGTCTGCGGGACCACCGGTATTTAAGTTACGGCGCCGAACTCGAAAAGCCGTATCGGCTGCCTTCCAACCAGATCAATTTCTTTTACGAGGATCAGTTGGGACATGTCTGGCTAGGTACACCCAAAGGATTAGTGCACCTGGTCAGGGACAAGACCGGCGGCTATGTAAATGAAGGCGTTGGACTCCCGGGGGACAGTGCACTGAATTTCAGTGCGGTGGCGGAAGATGCGCGAAATCTTTATTTCGGCACACAGGGTGGTCAATTTATGGCCTATGACAAAGTTGCCCGGACGTGGAGGTGCAGGCGGGTCGGGAACAGCGGTCTGAATGGCTTGTGTGTGTCGAAGAGAGTGTCAGTAGTATACTGTTCAACAACTGACGGCCAGGTGTTGCGTGTTGCTAAAGGCGACCTCGGCGTAACGCCCACGGGCTTAAAAGCGGGTGAACCCATCTATGGCCTGTATGAAGATGGATCAGGCTGTTTGTGGGCGGAGCCATCCGTGGAAGGCATATTCAGGTACGACCCATTCAACGGCTCGTTAAATAAATATACGCAGAGAAGGGATGCCCAGTACGCCTATAAAAGCCTGCATGCCCGGGTGTTTGAAGACAACAAGGGAACGGTTTGGGCGGCGTTGAAGGACTTTGGCTTCGGTTATTATGACACCGCTACCCACAACCTCAACTATTTTTATAATGGTCCGGATCCTGCGACTCACCGGTTTTCCAATATGGTCAACTGTCTTTATTACGACCGGGCCGGCATATTATGGCTGAGCACCGATATGGGCGGGATCGATAAGATCATCTTTCCGGATAATCATTTCGACCAACATTTGCTGATGAATAATACTACCTTACGCACGGACAATGACGTAAGGGGAATTTGTACCGATCGGGAGAACAGGTTATGGGTAGGGACGAAAACAGGCAAATTGTATGTTCAAAAAAATGGGCGGGACCTGCCCATTCGTTTCATCAACGAGCCGCGTGAGGGATTTGGCCAGGTCTACTCCATACTGCAGGACCACACCGGGGTCGTCTGGCTCGGGACCAAACTAAACGGTTTGTTCAGGGCCGAACCGGCCGACAATACAGGTACGAAATATACCATCAGCCACTTTCTCGAGGATGAAAAGGATGTGAACAGCATCAATGGAAATGATGTTTATACCATTGCCGAGGACAAGCAAGGACGTATCTGGGTCGGCACCTTCGATAAGGGATTGAACCAGGTCGTTACAAAAAACCACCACATCAGGTTCATCAATACAAAGAATTCATTTTCCCAGTACCCGCAAAATTCATATAACAGGGTCCGTCACATGGCTTTTGACCAGGCCGGGAATTTATGGATGGGCACCTCATCGGGATTATTGATCATGGAAGCGCCGGATGGTAAAGACCCGCGTAATGCCCGCTTTGTCAGTTATGGCAGGGTCCCGGGCGACAAGGAAAGCCTGGGAAGCAATGACGTACAGTATGTATTTATGGATTCACATCACACGATGTGGTTGTTAACGGCCGGTGGAGGCCTATGTAAGGCCCTGGGCGGGAATGTCTTCGGGGGACTGAAATTTAAGACCTATACGGTCAATAACGGTCTGCCCAACGATTATCTGCTGAGCTGTCTGGAAGACGCCAGAGGCAATCTCTGGTTAGCCACCCAGAACGGGATCGCCCGATTCAACACGGAAACGGGACAGATTAGAAGTTATGACTCCGACGATGGGTTGATGAATTCACGGTATGCCGAAGCGTCTGCCACCAGGATGGAGGACGGATCTATGGTGTTTGGCACTGTCAAAGGATACATGGAATTCAATCCGCAAACGATCTCTGATCATAAAATAGAAACGGGCATTGCACTCACGAATCTCCAGGTGAACAACGAGGATCGGAAAACCGGCGCCGGCGATTCGATCCTTGGCCGCAATATTAATTATGTCGACCACCTGTTTTTACATTATTACCAAAATAATATCAGTATCGACTACATGGTGTTGGATTACCGGACGGTGAACAAGCAGGATTATCTTTACCGGCTGAACGGTTTCGACACCATGTGGCACAGCAATCAGCGTCAGCGCCGGGCCACGTATAATAACCTTTTACCGGGCAATTACACGTTTGAAGTGAAAAGCAAGAACGGGGAGGCCTATCTTCATCTGCCGGTAAGAAGCATTGCCATCACCATTTTGCCGCCGCCCTGGCGGACCTGGTGGGCTTATTTGCTTTATACGTTGCTAGGAGGGGTCATCCTGATGGTTGTAAGAAGAAATGCACTGGCCATGTTAAGGTTGAGACAGCGGATTGCGGTGGAACAAAAGATCGCCGAACTGAAACTGAATTTCTTTACGAACGTCTCGCATGAGCTGCGGACTCCGCTGACGTTGATATTGAATCCAATACAGCAAATAGCGGGCAAGGAAGAGCTCTCGCCACTGGGTAGGGCGCATATCGAGATCGTGGAGAAGAATGCCAACCGGATGGTGCGGTTCATCAATCAGCTGCTGGATCTGCGCAAAGTGCAAAGTGGAAAAGCCACGATGAGCATTTCGGAGGTCGATATCGTCTCTTTTGTCAGGGGGATCGCGGAATATTTCAGCGATATGGCCCGCGATAAACGGATCGATCTGGAGATCAGTTCCGATAGGGAGGTCATCTATGTGTTTATAGATGCAGAAAAGATCGACATCGTCGTTTATAACCTGTTGGCAAATGCTTTTAAATTTTCGCCGCCGGACAAAAAGATCCGGGTTGAGGTCCGACAGGCGGGAGAAAAAGGAAACATCATCATCGGGATCATCGATGAGGGCGGCGGCGTACCGGAAGGGATCTTGCAGGAAATCTTTGAACTTTATTTTGTGGACAATCATGGGCCTGCGAACAATATAAAGGGGTCCGGTATCGGCCTGGCGCTTTCGCGCGAAATGATGGCGCTGCACCATGGTAAAATATGGGCCGAAAATAATCAGCAGCACGGTTTATCGGTATTCATCGAACTTTTACCCGGGAAGGCTCATTTTCCCGCCGGTGAGACGGTATGGGTGGATCTTCCTGAAACAATCCGGCAGTACCCGGCTGAATCAAAACCGGCGGTGACCATCGTAAAGAACGGGGTCGGTGGTTTGCCCGCACCCGGGTTGCCCGTGGTCTTATTGGTAGAAGATAATTTCGAGCTTCAGGGATTTTTAAAAGGCCAGCTCGGCCTTATCTTTCATGTCGAACTTGCCTCCGATGGGGTGGAAGGTTTGGAAAAGGCGATGGCCCTCCAGCCGGATCTGATCCTGAGCGATGTGATGATGCCACGGATGGATGGTATCAAAATGCTTGGCCATCTTAAGGAGAATACGGTCACCAGCCATATTCCTGTGGTACTACTATCGGCGAAGGCATCGGTCGAAAACCAGATCGAAGGTTTGAAATACGGAGCCGACCTGTATATGGTGAAGCCGTTCAACAATAACCTATTGATGGCTTCGCTGGCAGGTTTGCTGGAACGGCGGAAAAAGCTATTTGAATCTTTTGCCGCCAAAGGTCCGCGCCCCTTCGAATGTCAACCTGGCGCGATCGAGGTTACATCGAAGGACGAGGTTTTTTTAAAACGGGTGATCGATATCGTCGAGAAGGAGATGGGAGATGTGGATTTCAGCATCGATTCGATGGCCGAATCGATGAACATGGGCCGGAGCACCTTTTATAAGAAGTTCAAAAGTCTAACGAATCTCACCGTAGTGGAGTTTATCCGGGATATGCGGCTCAAACGAAGCAAACAATACCTGGATGCGGGTGAGACCAATATTTCCAGCGTCGCCTATGCCGTAGGTTTCAATGATGCCAAGTATTTCAGTACCTGCTTCAGGGAAAAATTCAATGTTTCGCCAACGGAATACCTGAAAAGCAGGCCCACAACGATCATCTGAAACAAAATTACGAGTGTTGATGTATAAACTAATCTCTTTCTTTTCCCTGTTTTTGACGCTTAGCGCCGCGATGGCACAGCACACCGAATGGCGCACCGGTGTCCGCGACACGAGCTATTCGAGCAGGTCCGACTATGCGCAAAATGTAAAGAAGTTTCCGTTTATCCGGCTCGTGCCGGACTCGCCCGTGGCCAGTGTCGCCGAGCAGCGAAGGCTGGTCTATGCGAGGATCGGCTCGCGCGAATTGCATCTCGACGCCTTTTTGCCTTCGGCAATGGCGGGGCGTACGCCTGCTATTTTGATCGTGCACGGCGGCGGCTGGCGTTCTGGCGACCGGTCACAGCACATTCCCCTGGCGCAGCATCTGGCTGCCCGGGGGATTGCCTGTTTTACGGTAGAATACCGGCTTTCCACCGAGGCGTTCTTTCCCGCGGCGGTGTATGATCTCAAGGCGGCGGTGCGCTGGCTTCACGCGAATGCTACCCGCTTTTCTATAGACCCGGCGCACATTAGTGTGCTGGGCTTTTCGGCGGGCGGTCAACTGGCGGCGCTGATGGGCGTCACCAATGGTCTGCGGAAATTCGAGGGCTCCGAGGGCGTGCCGGCTGCATCGAGTGCTGTGAATGCGGTGATCGATATTGACGGAACGTTATCGTTTGTTCACCCGGATGCCTGGGAAACACAACATCCGGACAAGATCGGCGCATCGGCGTGGTGGATCGGTTATCCGCGAACGGAACGCCTCGATCTTTGGAATGAGGCCTCGCCGTTGACGTATGCGGAGGCGAATAAGACGCCGTTTCTTTTTTTGAATAGCGCGGTAGAGCGGATGCATGCGGGGCGTACGGATTTTAAAACGATTATGGATGCGCATCATGTGTTGACGGAGATCGTAGAGTTTCCCCATACGCCGCATTCCTTCTGTCTGTATGAGCCGTGGTTCCCACAGGTCGTGGATAGTGTTGTTTCCTTTGTGGGTCGGGTCGATCATTGGCGGCCGCGGGCTGCAGCGGTTTCGGGTAGCCCGGTTGCTTCGGCTGAGGCATCGAGTGGGAAGGACGCGGCGGTTTGGTCGCCGGACCTGGGTAACGGGCGGTATAAGAATCCGGTGATCGATGCCGACTATTCAGACCCCGACGTGGTGCGGGTAGGCAGCGATTTTTATTTGACCTCTTCCAGTTTCGAAGATATCCCCGGATTGCCCATCTTGCATTCGAAAGACCTGGTGAACTGGGAGATCATTAGCCATGCGTTGCTGCGGCAACCGCCCTTTGACCATTTTGACGTGCCGCGTCATGGCGATGGGGTATGGGCGCCCGCGATCCGGTATTATCACAACGAATTCTTTTTGTATTATCCTGATCCCGATTACGGCATCTATCTCACGAAAGCTGCAAAGCCTTCGGGGCCCTGGAGTCCTCCCGTGTTGGTTTATCCGGGGAAGGGGATCATCGATCCCTGTCCGTTTATCGATGATGATGGCTCCATGTATCTGGTGCATGCCTTTGCGGGCAGCCGCGCGGGCATAAAGAGCGTGTTGGCCATCAACAGGCTCAACAAGGAGGGAACACAGGTCACGGACGACGGGGTGCTCGTTTACGACGGGCACGCAGCCGATCCCACCATCGAGGGACCAAAGCTCTATAAACGGCGGGGATACTATTACATCTTTGCGCCCGCGGGCGGGGTGGGCGGCGGTTGGCAGGTCGTATTGCGTTCGAAGAACATCTATGGGCCGTATGAGCGGAAGGTGGTGATGGCGCAGGGTAGCAGTGCTACCAACGGTCCGCACCAGGGAGCGTGGGTGAGTACGGTAACGGGCGAGGACTGGTTCCTCCATTTTCAGGATAAAGGACCTTATGGCCGGGTGGTGCACCTGGAACCCATGGTCTGGAAGGATGGCTGGCCGGTGATCGGCGAAGACAAGGATGGCGACGGTACCGGGGAGCCGGTTGCCTCTTTTCGGAAACCGAATGTGGGCCGCCTGTATCCGGTTTCGAATCCGGCCGAGGGCGATGAATTCAATGGTCGTGAATTGGGTTTACAGTGGCAATGGATGGCTAATACGCAGGCGGGGTGGTATTATATGAATGTGGCGACGGGCTGCTTGCGGTTGTACGCATTGCCGGCGCCGGCGGATGCGAAAAATCTGTGGCAAGTGCCGAATGTATTGTTGCAAAAGTTTCCTGCCGATGAATTTATGGTGACGACCAGGCTCAGCTTTACACGCAATCCGAAGCTGGAGAACGAGCGGGCGGGTCTTACGGTAATGGGCTTGAGCTATGCGGATATCTTCATTCGATCGGCCAAAGACGGACTGCATCTCTGCTATGGGTTGTGTAAGGATGCGGAAAGTGGCGGGGTGGAGGAGGAGCACGATCTCGCGATGCTTAGCGATTCAATGGTATACTTACGCGTGCAGGTTAGGGCCGGTGCGGTGTGCCGGTTCAGCTATAGCCTGGACGGGCGGGCCTTTGTGGACGCCGGGGAGACGTTTAGCGCGGCGCCGGGTCGATGGATCGGGGCAAAGGTCGGGCTGTTTTGCACGGGGAGTGAGCACAGTAATGATGCCGGCTATGCCGATGTGGATTGGTTTCGGGTGGAAAAACTTCCTTAAAACGATGTCAATGAAATGGATCATTCTTGTTGTTTTGTTTTCCGCGGTTTTTTCTTGCGCGGATCGGAGTTATGCGCAGGACTTTATCCCCTTATGGCCGGAGGGACGTATCCCCAATTCAAAACATCTTCCTTTAAAGGACAGTATCGCTAATGAACGCATCTATCGGGTGATGGTGCCGGGGATGTATGCTTTTTTCCCCGGTTCGCAGGAGAATCAGCACGCCGCGGTGGTGATCTGTCCCGGCGGCGGATACGAGCGGCTTGCCTATGTGATCAGCGGGCTACAACTGGCGAAATGGTTCAATACCATGGGCGTGAATGCTTTTGTGCTCAATTATCGGTTGCCGAATTCGCCGGATCTTGTTCGGCGCGACGTCGGGCCGTTGATGGATGCGCAACGGGCTATCCGGTATATTCGGGCACATGCGGTGTTATGGGGGATCGATCCGGGTAAAGTGGGTATCATGGGTTCGTCCTCCGGTGGCCATCTGGCTGCTTCGGCCGCGGTGATCGGCGAGGATGTATCGGGGGTGGGGGATAGTCTGGACCGGTTTGCTTTTCGGCCTGATTTTGCTGTATTAGTTTCGCCGGTGATCGATATGAGCACGGCTTATGCGCATGCCGGCAGCGTCAGGAATTTATTGGGGCCGGATGCTTCGGATGAGCTGAAGCGCAAGTTCTCGCTGCAACTGCAGGTCGAGGGTAGCACCCCACCTTGTTTTATCGTCGATGCGATCAACGACAAGACGGTCGATCCGATGAACAGCCTGTTATTTTACGAATCCTTATTGAAGCACCATATCCCGGTAAGTTTTCATGTGTTCCCGCAGGGGGCGCACAGCATCGCATTGCGGAATAACCCCGGTTCGACACAGCTTTGGACAAATTTGTGCGAAGCCTGGCTCAATGAAATGGGGATCATCAAAGATTTTAAACCATGAGAACGATCTTTTTATTCTTTTTTGGCTTTTTTGCATGTTAAGTATGCTTGGGCCTCCCCAGGCGGACTAGATGCGACAATGCGTTTTTTCCGCTTTTGTTGGAAAAAAGTCATCTCTCCTGTCCGGTTTTTTGGAATAGCCATGTCTTTAAGGTAAAAAGGAGACTTTTTATGACTCAACTCATGCGTTGGACAAAGCACAATGCCCACTTGTTACCGGTCCTTGGGCTGGTCTGTATTTGCTGTCTGCTGGTACCGAAAAAGAGCCGGGCTCAGGGAAACTGGCAACTGGACAAGATGCCGCCGAACCTCGAGACAGAGCTCGCATTAAGCGCACTGCCTCCGCATCTGCGCGCTGGGGCTACTGTGTATCTGCTCGACCCGGCCAAGGGCTATTATATTGCTCAAAAGGGCTCGAATGGCTTTGTCTGCTTCATCGCAAGGACGAATTGGGAATGGTGTGAGTTCAGGCCGGACGTTTTCGCGCCGATATCCTTTGATGCCGAAGGAGCAAGGAAGCTTTTTCCGCTTTACCGTGACCCTGCTGCCATGCGGGCATCAGGAAAATTCACGCCGCAGCAGATCAAGGATACCATGATGGCCAGGATCAAAAAAGGGATATACAGGGCTCCGGCAAGGGTGGGGATCTCGTATATGTTGGCTCCCGTCATGCGGGTTTATACCGGGAAGCCTGGTGATAATACCGTCATGACGATGAATATGCCACATTTTATGTTCTATGCGCCGTATATAACGAACGCGGATGTCGGCATTGTGCCGAATTCGCCGCATGGACCGTGGCTGCTGAACTCGACCTATAGTCCGGAGGGATATTTGATCATGCCTGCCGATAAGGAGGAATCGGCAAAGATCATTGCAGACGGCAAAGACCTGCTGAAACGGCTGGAAGATTACAATGCGTGTTTTAAGGTCAGCGCCCCGATGCATCACTGAGGTCCTGCCCGCTTTTGGTACCCAGGGAGCCGAAAAAATCGGCGAGCGAGACCTCATTTGCCAGATTCAACTTCTTGCGCAGCCGGTATCGGCTGCTTTCCACTCCCCGAACGGAGAGATTCAGCAGATCGGCAATGGCCTTTGTGGAAAGATTTAGCCGGAGATAGGCGCATAGCTTCAGGTCGGTGGGTGTCAGCAGCGGGAATGTGGCTTTAAGGGTTTTCAGGAAATCGTTGTGGGCCTTGTCGAAATACACGGAGAAGCGCTGCCAGTCGTCGGCTGTTTCGAGCTCGTCGTTGATGATCTTTATGATGCGCCGGGTGTTTTTTGCCCGGCGATCGGGTTCCAGCTCTTCCTGTGTAGCTACGATCTCCTCTTTGATCTTATTGAGCAGCTCTCTTTTTTGCAGGAGGTTCATGGTGTTGGAGGCTAATTGTGCCTCGTTGTGCTGCACTTCGGCCTCCAGCTTTATATTTTTCAGGCTGATGATCTCTTTTTCATTTTTTTCTATTTCGAGCTGATGTTGGTACTGCACACGCCGCTGCTCCTCGTCGAAGCGCTCGCGCTGCCTTTTATAGAAATAATAGATCAGCGCAAAGGCAAGCAGGACATAAGCCACCCACGCCAAAAAGGAATTATACCACGGTGGAGAAATAGTAAACGTGAACTCGCTGGGGGAAGACGTAAACCCGGTACTGTTACGGGCACTTACTTCTAAAACATAGTCTCCCGCCGGCAGATTGGTGAAGGTACGTTCCGTCTTTTTTGACCAGGGTGTCCATTCTTTTTCATAGCCTTTTAGCCGGCAGCTGTATTCCACGGTTGTGCTGAAATAAGGAACGGAGAATTCGAAGTGAATGGAATTCCAATTGTGACTGATCTTTTTAGGGTAGACACGGTTGTCCGACGGTATCCACCCGGTGTCAGCAATAAATCCTCCGAACAATACGCTGTCCCGTTTATAGAAGGCCGTAATCGATCTCAACACTACCTTCATGCGATGATTGGCTGCCCTGTATCTCTCGTAATCGAGACGGTAAAAGCCTATGTCTCCCGCCAGCAGCACATTGCTTTTATTGATGGGGTAAATGAACTCGTCGCCGTTGCCCAGCACGAGGTTGTTCAGCTCGGGAAACCAGGTGATGACGGGGTTCTGGGATGACGACATATCTACCACACCGGGTCGTTTCTCTGCGATAAACCAAATATTACCTTGCGTATCCTCACGCAAGTACGAGATCGGCAGGGAGCCAAACAGTTTTGTAAAGAATGCCGACCTTTTGAAATCATGGAGAGCCGGATCGTATTCGAAGATACCTTTCCCGGTGACCAGCACGATGGCATCCCTGATCTTGAACAGATGATTATGACCGGAGGATAGGATATTGTGGATGTCATTGTAGGGTTTGCTCACAGGCGCACCGGTGTCATTGAAGCTTATCTTGTACAAGCCTTCGTAGGGATGCGCCACCCATATATCGCTATCTTTTACAACTATATTTTTTGCAGACTCGAAGGAGGTATGCAATCTGGGGTTTACAAATTTATTTCCTGAATAAGTATAAATATTGACCCCATTGTAGGCGCCGCCGATGATGCGGGGACAGGGTTGTTGTGCCGTGAGCGGTTGAAAGAACCAGAATCCGGTGGAGGCGTCCAATGCGATACAAGAGTCTTTTTGGACCGTATAGGCACCGTCGTTGCGGCCCATCAGCAGCTGGTCATTGACGACAGAGAGTCCCCAGATGAAGCCGTTGCCATTGGCTACAGGGTTGAAGCCCCCCTCCGCCCTGCTCAGATCGTAGTTGGACGGGATGGCAATATTGTAGAGACCCACACCGGTACCAATGTATAAACGATCCCAATAGACTGCGGCGGAATAGCCCGGGCTCTTTTTATTGTAGTCGGGCGTTATATGCGTGATGGAGCTGTTGAATAGCACGAGATCGATGCCATTGTTCAACGCCAGCCAAAGATTCTTTTCCCGGTCTGCAAAAACCGTGTTCACGGTATTGGATTGCAGACCCTGCAGCTTGGTTATGTGCTGCAAGATCTCGCCGTGGGTATTTATAATATAATAACCGCCCAGGCGGGTAGCGATGGCTATCCTCGAGGTGTCTATTGCAAAGGAATAATGGATGAAATCCCGGATAATAGGCGCGATGGCCGGCGGCTCCCATTTTGTCACCGTCTCATTGTCCATAAGAAAAACACCTGCTTTCACCGTAGTGATAAATAGCTTATTCGTACCAAAACCGGTGATGCTTCTTACCGCTACCTTGTCTTTTGAGAAGTTATCTTTGGTGGCCAGTGGCTGCCAGCGGCCGTCTTTGAACAGCATTAAGCCATGATCGTATTCCTGGGCGATCAACACGTTCCCATAAGTGCCAACGAACGACCAGTTAGTACTTTTGTAGGCGGTGATGCGGCCGGCGTGAAGCCTGAACATCCTTTTATTGGATTGAAAGAAGATGTCATGGTGAAAGCGTGCGACGTGCCATACATCGGTGAAATCCATTTCGCCCGGTGGTATCAGCTGCCGAAGCGATTGATAGGCGAGAGAGCCCTTTGAATCGAAAAAGAAATAACCTATCTCCTGCTGGCCGCCGACGTAAATTCTGTTGCTGTCTATGGTTAATGACCGGACGATACTCCTGTTAGGCAGGGGGTAGGTATGCCAGTAGGTGCCGTCGAAGACAAGAAGGCCGTCGTCGTTGGCAAAATACAACAGACCACGCTGATCCTGTTCAATGCTCCTGTTCTGGTTGCCGGATTCGGAGATGTTTTTGGTGAAATTGATGATCTCCGGGATCAGGATGCTATTTTGCGCAAGAACGGGCATGGTGGATAACACCATGTATAATATGGTTAGCAATTTTCTTAAATACACAAGCGGAGCAAAAATAATACATAAATCTATTTGTAGATCGAAATCCTATGCGTCCGCAATAAATAGGGGATGGTTTTTGCTCCTGCTCCGTCGTTGAGGATGATCGTCTTTGAGGCAACCAGGGGCATATGACAGTCAACACAGGTAGTGCTGGCCAGGTTGAAGTCTCTTTTCCGCTGTTCGTTCTCCTTCATTACATCGGTTGCATGCGCGGAGCCTTCGTGGCAGCTATAGCATTTTGTGCTATAGTCCATGGTCGTCGCCTGATCGCCGTGGGTCTGGTGGCAGGTGGAGCAGGTCATATCCGAGGCATTGAAGCATTTGCTGAGGCGAAGCAGCTGGAGCTGTTGGCCATGGACGTCCGGTTCAGCGGCTGTTGCGCCGAAACTGGGATAGTAAAAGTGAGAAAGTGTATCCCCCGGAACAAAATCAAAAAGAGACCGCTGGGTTTCCCTGTCGTTGCCGGAGTGACACACGGCGCAAAGGTCCAGCCGCTGCTGGCGGCTTAGAGTGCTTATCCGGGTGATAAACTTTGCAGTTTTAGCGTCGGGGTTATCCTGATGAAACTTTACGTGTTCGAGTGCGGGGCCATGACATCGTTCGCAATCGATGCCATAGACGATGGACTTTGAGTCTAATACTTCGTTTACGGCCAGTGAGCCGGATTGTTCAACGTCTCTTTTTATATATGAGGCGTGGCATTCGAAACATCGGCTGGTGATGGTTCGGTTATAGCGGGCGTGCGATGCCGGGAAACCCGGGCTATTGGCCCAGGCGTTAAGATCAGAAAACCAGGAAAGGGGTAGTTGGTAGAGTTTGCCCTCCTTCCAGTAGCCATAGGTTTGGGCCTTTTCACCGGAGCCGAAGGCGATGTCGAATTCTTCGGAGCGCGGGGCTGGGAATTGGCCGGCGCCCCGGTCGTCCGAACGGTTGTCAGGCGCGTACAGAGATTGATAAATGGTGTTGTTCTTTTCTTCGATACTAATGTGGGTAGAATCGAGGAAGTAAAAAGGATCTTTAGCAACGGCGGCCATCGTCTTTAATGAACCGGCGTTCACGAGTGACGATGTTTTGAAATGATTGTTGTGGATATAGGAGTTAGAAACGGGTTGATGACACTTGATACAAGCCTGTGATCCGGCATATAAAGGGCCGCGGGAATCGCTGCTGCCCGTAGTGTTTACCTGAAAGCACCGGGAGAAGAAGGCTACGGAGAGGGCAAGAAGGCTGATGAGACAGGCAGTCTTATACATAATAGAAGATAAGAAGGCGGATAACCCGCCTTCTTATATAAGCGTGAATTTATTTTGTCCCACCCCATTCCTTGCTCTGCTGAAGCATGGTGTTGTTCAGCTCGTTCTGGGGAATCGGGAAAATTTCATTGCGACCCGTGACGAATCCTTTGTACGCGAGGACGGTGCCTGCCTTGCCCCAGCGTACCAGGTCTGGCCAGCGGAGGCCTTCACCCGCAAATTCCAGTCGCCTTTCCTTTTCAAGGTTGTCCTGGTTGAGGGCGATCGCCGGGAGACCCACGCGGGCGCGAACGGCATTGAAAAGGTTATACGCACGGCTGCCGGGATCGACACTTTGGCCCGAGTTCATCAGGGCTTCGGCTTCCATCAGGTAAGTATCGGCAAGACGGATCTCGTATTCGTCCTGACCGAAGTTCAGCTCGGGCGTCACAGCGGCCTTGTCGGAGAGGCGGCCGATGTATTTACCGAGGAAGTAGCCGGTGTTGTTGTAGCCGGGCGTGTACGCGGCGGCGCCTGCGGCCTTCAGGCTATCCAGGTTGGCGATCGTTGCGTTGTAGCGCGGGTCTCCATACATTACATTTTGAGCAAAATCTTTGGTGAAGACCAGAAAGCTATAGCCCGAGAAATAATCGGGGGCCGTCGAATTCTTCTGCGCATAGCCGCGGGGGCCGGTGGTTACGCAAATGAGGTTGCCATCGCTGGCGCCTGCATCACTCCAGCTGCCATTGGAGAGGGCGGAGTGTACGAATTCTACAACGGATTCGGAGTTGAACTTGTTCTTCGAGAGCCAGAGATCGCCATAGTTGGCCAACAGCTGGTAACCATATTGAGAGCTGAACGTGGTCCCGTTCATGGTGCCGTTGACGTCGGCGAATAGCTGCGCCGCCTCGGTCCATTTCTTTTCATAGAGGTAAATTTTGCCGAGGATAGCTTTGGCGCTGCCCTGAGTGAGGCGGCCCCCTTCGGAATGGATGTTGGCGATCTTTAGGGGAAGATCGGGGATCGCGTCCTGCAGATCTTTTTCGGCGTACGCCCACACGTCGGCGGGAGGAGCCTGCACGACTTTGTAGAGGCTGTCGACGGGCACGGTTCCTGTAAGCAACGGAACATTCTTAAAGAAGTTCACCAGGTCGAAGTAGAAGGCGCCACGCATCGCTTTTAACTCGGCAATGTAGCGGGCTTTGGTGGCGGCGTCGAGCTTGCAACCGTCGATATTCGCGAGCAGGACGTTAGCCCGGTAGATGCCGCCATAGCTTCGGCCCCACAGGTAGGCTTCAGGGCCACTCTGGGCGTTATACGTATAGAGCTGCATCATCTGCAGGTCATTGATGTCGGTGGAGTTGCCACCTCCTGCCAGTTGATCGTCGCTGCCTACATCAAAGATGGATAATTTATCGTACAGACCGCCGGTCTGGAAACCAAAGCGGTCATAAACGGCTACGAGCGCGTTATAAGCATCCGCCGGTGTCTTATAATAGGAGTCGAGGGTGATGCGTCCTTGCTGATTCACGTCCAGTTCCCGCTTACAGGCTCCCAGCAGTTGGGTCGCCAGAATAAGCGCTGTGGTGTATGCTAAGTATTTTTTCATATAACTACTGATTTGACGAATAAACTTGGGTTTTATTAAAATCCGATATTGATACCTGCCAGGAACGAACGGGCGGGAACATAGGCGCCACGGTCGATGCCATACTGTGCACCGCCGCCGGCATCCGGGCTCACGCCGAGCTCGGGGTCGAATCCGGAGTACTTGGTGACCGTGAAGAGATTTTCCACGAGAAAATAGGCCCGAAGACGTTGACAGCCCCATTTGCTCAGCATTCCCTTGGGCAGGTTATAGCCGACCTGTACAGTGCGTAGCTTGAAGAAGTCACCATTCTCCAAATAAAGAGAAGTCAGCTTTGAGTAGTTGCCATTGGGGTCGCCATCCACGATGCGGGGTAGGTTGGTATTGGTATGCGTCGGCGTCCAGGCATTTTGATATTTCACAAGGTAATTGGCTGTAGCGATGTCCAGGCGACGTAGACCCTGAAAGATCTTATTGCCGCCGGAACCGCTGCCAAATAGGATAAAGTCGAATTGTTTATAGGCCAGATTGATGGTCAGACCGTAGCTGACAGTCGGGTTGGGATTGCCAAGATAGGTACGGTCGTTACCATCGATGACGTTATCGTTCTGCAGGTTGGCGAACTTCAGGTCGCCGGGTTTGGCTTTTGGCTGCAGCTTGGTGATCTTATCGGCACCGACATAGCTGTCGATATCGGCCTGGTTCTGGAAGATGCCCAGTATCTTGTAGCCGAAGAACCGTTGATAGGGTTCATTCAACGTGCTACGAGTGATATTCCCCAAAGTCTGGAAGGTAGCGCTGTTGTCCTCAAAGTACGTCGTACCGGGGAGCATCCTGGTCACTTTGTTCTGGTAGAAGGAGATGTTACCGTTAGCGCTGAAGGTAAATTCACCGAGCTTCTTTCTATACCCTGCTTCGAACTCGATGCCTCTGTTCTCCATGTCGTCGAAGTTCTGGGCGAAGCTGCCATAACCGGCATAGGCAGGGATGGCGGGTGTCTGGAGAATACCCGTGGTCTTCTTTTTATATACGTCGACTGTAAAAGTCAGGGTATTGAAAAGCACGGCGTCCAGACCGATGTCCAGCTGAGAGGTCTGTTCCCATTTGAGATCGGGGTTGGCCGGTGCATTGGGGCTATAGCCGATATGCAGGGTATCGCCGAACTGATAGTTTCGCTGACCACCCGAGCCGACGGTTGGGATATAGGCGAAATCGCCGATGCCGTCGTTCCCGGTAATACCGTAGCTACCGCGGATCTTAAGGGTATTGATGACGTTTGTCTTCGGGAAGAAATTTTCGAGCGTTGGCACCCAGCCCACCGACACGGAGGGGAAGTAACCGAATTTATTGTTCGCGCCAAACCGGGAACTGCCATCCCTGCGGATCAGGGCGGTAAGCAGGTACTTTTCGTCGTAGTTGTATTGCAGCCGCGAGAACAAGGAGTTGATGCGGTGGTCTGTGCCGTCGCTGGCCGAGCTGTTCTGCCTGTTTGCCGGTAGTACGCTGTTGATAAAGGAGGCGTTGTTGAAATTGGTAGCGACTATATTATTGTAGACGACTGTCGAGCCACGGGCATTGCCGTCCTTGTATTCGCCCCAGCCGCCAAGCAGGGTCACGTTGTGAAGACCGAAGATCCTGTTGTAAGAGATCGTATTTTCTACGTTCCAATTGATGACCCAATTCTGATTGCGGGACAGACTGGTCTGATTGATCGAGGTGGACGTGTTATAGAATACGCTGGGCGTAAAGGTCTCGGCGCCATAGAACGCCATCTTGGTACCCAGGCTCGAGTGGAGAACCAGGCCCTTGATGGGTGTCACGTCGATATAAGCGTTGCCGACAAGGTTATTGTCCCAGCTATAGTTGCCGAGTTCGTTATGGATAACGGCAAGAGGGTTCTTCATTTCCTGCCCGACATAAGGAGAAATACCATAATAGTATCCCTGGGGAGTGCGGGTTGCAGCGGCTATCTGCGCAGGTGTTTGGGCAACAAACTGGCTTTGTGCAATGGAGTCGTATACGATCGCCGGGGTAATGGGATCGAGGTTGAGCGCCGAGCTGACGACGCCGCCAAACTCGCGGTTTGTTTCGCCGGGGCCCTTCGTTTTGCCGTGTTCGAAGCCAAGGTTCTCGCCGAAGCTGATGAATTTGGCAGGCCGGAAGTTGGTATTGATCCGGTAATTCATATGGGTATAGCGGGACACTTTTGTCGCGATCTGGCCCTGGATGTCGGTATAGCCAAACGAGGTAAAGTAGGTGCTTTTGTCGTTACCGCCGCTGACGCTCAATTCATGATTCATCTCGGGAGCACTGTAGTTGAAGATCTGTTTCTGCCAGTCGGTCCCCTTTCCCAATGCGCCGGGGTTGGCAAAGGGGGCCGGAGACGAAGGATTGGCGGCGAGTACGCTTTGGTTGCGCATGTTGGCATACTGTTCGGCGTTCATCACGTTCAACTTTTTGGCAGGCCCCTGCAGACCATAATAGCCGTTGTAGCTGATCCGCGTGGTGCCGGTCTTTCCTTTCTTGGTGGTGATGAGGATAACCCCGGCTGCTGCACGGGTACCATAGATGGCTGCGGAGGCGGCGTCTTTCAGGACTTCGATCGATTCGATGTCGTCGTCGTTGAGAAAGCCGATGCCGCCGGCGTCGATCACTACACCATCGATAACCCAGAGCGGGTCGTTTTTGCCGTTGCCAAAGGAGGTGAATCCACGAAGCCGGACGGTGGCGGCTGCACCCGGTGCGCCGGTTTGGGCGGAGATCGTCAGACCCGAGGTGCGACCCTGCAAGGCCTGTTCGACCCTTACAACGGGTTGATCCTCGAGATCGGTCGCATGAACGCTGGAGATAGCTCCGGTAACGACGCTTTTTTTCTGCGTACCATAACCCACCACGACGACCTCATCCATTTTAGAAGCTTCGGACGGGTTCAGCTGGACCGATAGATTACCCGAAACTGGGATCGCCACTTCCTGCGTGGTTAGGCCTATATGGCTAATAACCAGCATCCTGGCTTTAGGTGTAACGGTGATTTTGAAATTCCCGGCGTCGTCCGAAATGGCGGCGGTGCGGGTGCCTTTGATAGCGATGGTGGCGCCAGGCAGCGGCTGACCGTTCGATTTGTTGGTGATGGTGCCGGTGATCACCCGGTCCTGCGCCGAAGCGGAAAATGTCAGTAATAAGATGAGAGGGACAAAAAAGAATGCACGAAGTCGGAACTTTTCTTTCATACAGCTAGCATTTGGTTAAGGCCGCCAAAGTAGTCCTGAAGAGGCGGTCCGACCAAAATAGGGGGTACTGCATTGCTACGTCAAAGCCCGAAATTAATATATATAATTTAAAAATAAATCGTAGTTGATTAATTATTAGTTGCAACAACTTTATGTACCGGTTAATCGGTGTGAAGATTTATGGCTTCACAAATCCTTTGTAAGGTTTATTCCGTAGCATCGACATCGTGCGGTCGTAGCTGATCAGATAATGCGCTACCAGTACGCCGGCCAGAAGCCAGGCCCAGGTGTCGTATCCCAGGTCTTCAAGCGCCCAGATCGCCCATGCAAACAGAGCCCATTCGAGCAGCAACCTCAGGGGGCCCGGGACGGCCACGGGTGCAGGCTTCGGATCATTCGGAATGCGGAAGACGCCCCAAAGTACCGCTGCGAGCGCCGGAAAGGCGATGGCTGCAGCGATGCCCTGCCAGCCGGCGAAGCGATGGTAGCCCCAATAGCCGATGACGCCCAGCATGACCAACTCCAGCAGGAAGCGCAGTGCGAGATTTAACGGGTTGGTATTCATAGATTCAATTTTGTTTGTTATCGCTAAAAATACAGCATTTTTTACTGCTCGTATTGGGGCTGGGTTTCTAATATCTGCCACTCTTCTGCCTGCTCGAAAATAATGCAGGGGAATACCAGCTTCAATACTTTTTCCCGTAAATCCTGGAGCTGCTGGTTGTGTTTTCGGCGGCGGCTGTCCCGGATGTCAAATTGAATTTAACTTATTGAAATTAAGTTGAAACCGGCCAGATAGGCAATTCTTTTCGGGCCGGGCATGGTTTTTTATGGCCATTTCCCGACGATGCGCGCTTTTGCCTGCAAAATCGGCGCTCTATATTGAATATCAATGTGTTTAAAAACAAGGCATGAAGACAAGAAAAGCAATTTTGGGGTACGGTCTTATTCCTTTGGCTATTTTATATTTTGGCCAGGTTGCGCATTGCCAGTCGGCGGACTCGTTGGGCTTGAGGCGCATGGCAGACTCGACGGCATCGACAAATTCGGCAGCCGCGATGCGCCAGGTGGACTCGACCGGCCCATCGGTCAGGCCCCATCGTTACCACGTCAACAAAATCAGCGGTAGCATTATCATCGGCATTGGCCTGGGAACGGACGCGTTTGCCATCAGCCGGATCAAGGACAAACCGGACATTTCCACCGCCGAATTGCAGGCCTTGAACCCGGACCATGTCAATTCCTTTGACCGGTGGGCACTGCACCAGAATCCGAGCGGATATAAGAACTACAGTAAACTTTCGGACATCATCGAACCGCCGCTTTTTATCCTTTTTCCCGCTATGCTCGGCCTGGATAAAAAGATCCCGAAAAAGGATTGGCTGGACATCCTGTTCATGTATATCGAAGGCCATACCATTACCTTTACCTTTTACAATTATAGCTGGCTCGGTCCTACGGCTCACGACAGGTTCCGGCCTCTTACCTATTATATGCAGCTTCCTCTTGCGGCTCGCCAGGACGGCGGCAACCGCAATTCCTTCTATAGCGGTCATACGGCATCGGTTGCCTTCACTTCCTTTTTCGTCGCCAAAGTATTTTGTGACTATCATCCCGACTTAGGATTCGGTAAATATCTCGTTTATACGGCCGCGGCTATCCCGCCGGTGGTCATGGGCTATTTTCGCGTGCGATCGCTGGCGCATTTTCCTTCCGACGCGCTGGTGGGCCTCGGACTGGGCGCGATGGTCGGTATCGTTGTTCCCGCCATACACAAGACAAAGGACAGAGGCATTTCAGTCAACTTGTTTTCCGCCCCCGACGCTACCGGGGTGAACGTATGTTGGACGATACCCGATCACAGATCGTGAAATATGTACTACATTCGGAGCTATGAAAGGCAAAGTACTCCTTGCGATCCTGCTACTGATATCCGGCGGCCAGGTCTTACGGGCCCAGACAACCTATATGGACTCTATTCAGTCCTGGCGGAAGAATTATGTCGAAACCCATGAGCTACTAAAAACACCCGAAGAACGCAGCCTGCTGCGGTTCTATCCGCTCGATCCTGCCTACAGGGTCGTATGTGATTTTAAACCACTGCCCAACAGCCCGTGGTCACCCATGCTGACCTCCGGGGCAAAGCCGCAGATGGCCAGGAAATATGGGCTGCTGACGTTCAAACTGCACGACACAACGCTGCATTTGACCGTCTTTCAGATGCAGGCCCTTATGGCAAATGACGCGACGAAGGACTATTTGTTTGTTGGATTTA
Organism: Chitinophagaceae bacterium; assembly: GCA_025934485.1. Taxonomy (GTDB): domain Bacteria; phylum Bacteroidota; class Bacteroidia; order Chitinophagales; family Chitinophagaceae; genus Puia. Next base: position 1,994 of record JAICXX010000061.1, on the reverse strand, counting down.
CCGATGCTACCAGCGCCGTAGATACGTACGGGGCAGGTCGCTATATCGACTGCGCCATCGGCGATATCCACGACAATTCGATGGTGCTCGATTTTAATAAGGCCTATAATCCCTATTGTGCCTATGCGACTGGCTACAATTGTCCCATCCCGCCACGCGAAAACGACCTGCCGGTAGCGATCCTGGCAGGGGAAAAGAACTACGGGAAGAAGGTACACTAAGCATTGACACGATAGCCGGCTCAACATTCGATCCTCGACATCACAAAACGGATGACGGCAACATGCACGACAAAGAAGCAGATGATAAAACAGAGTATCCCAAGGTCTTTGGCGCTCGCAACGCCTTTTGCCGACAGGCGCCGGTAGACAAAGCGGGCAAGGATATACTCGCCATATGTTGTCAGGGCGAGATAGGCAAAGAACAGCAGATAATCCATCCATTAATATTACCACGTTTTTGGCCATTTAGCAAGGGCGGGACGGCGCTACGACCTCCTTTCCTCGTTATTTAGAAATTTGAAGAACGTAATTATGAGCGAGAAGATGAAGGGTAGTGTAAGGGGCAAGATAAAAAGACAGGCTCCCTGGACGTCGATATGAGAATAAAAAGCTTTGAAAACCTGAAAAAGCAAATAGCCCAAATAGATCATTGGTAGTAAAAACCAGCACAAAAATAGGAAGGCCGGGCTCTCTTGGATCTTCGGATACCGGGTCAGGAAGATGGGGCTGCATAGCAGCGCAAGAATGCCACAATGAAGGATTATCATTCCCATTACATAGACGTCTATCGAATCGGCGGTAAGCCATTCGCTTTTATAGTCTTTGCCCGGGCCGATCGACAGGTCATAGATCATATATAAAATGTTGCCTGAAATGAGAATGACCGAAGGAAGGAGGACGGCTCTTTTGTAGTAGCGAACAAGGGGCATATTCGGGTATATTAAAAGTGCTTTGTGTTGCAAAGTAAATGAAACTTCTCGAGCTTTGCAAGTTTTTCGAGCACTGGGAAAGCCGGTCCCAATTGCTAAATTTGTAGGAAAGGATCAGGACATCTCCTTGAAACACCATGCGTATTCCTTTTACGGTTATTTTGATAGCTTTTGCGCTTTCATTTCAATTGTCGAATGCCCAACCGGCACCAGTGGATCCTAGCGGCTCATCCAGCGGATCACGGGTAACGACGGTTTGGGTTCTATCGGCGACTTTTTTACCTTTGCGGCAGCTATGGCAAACAACAAGAATTACGCAGAACTGATCAAAAAAAATCCCGGCTCCCTCGTAGAGCAAATCGTCAAAGAAGTGGTGAGTAAAAAAGCCGTCGACGTGCATTTTGAAGAGGATGACGACGCAGAGTTTGCAATGATCAAGGTATATAAAGAAGATGAAGACGAGGAGATGGCGATCCGGTTGCAGTCCGGGGATAAGTGGGTCTTGCAGTTTGGTTATTACGATGACGAAGATGAATTCATTGAACTGTTCCGGCCGCTTGGACAGCCGGAAACCGACCTGATCCCCCAGGGGCTTCAAAAGGTCATGCGTAAGGTGCTGGCGAGTGAGGAAGGACTGCGGGTGCCGGGGAGCCTGCTAACCCGATAGTGTTGATTATCAATGCTACGTGCTAAGTATTTTGTCTTAACCTTAACATTCTCCCATTAAATATCGAGCCTCGTTTGCCTTCTTATATACCAGAGAAGCGAAATTGAAACAGCCGCTTCGCTGCTAACTTAAAATCGCAAACACAATGAAAAAGCTCTTTACACTGACCGCCCTGGCCGTCGCAGGCGTGCTGGTCGCTACCCAAAGTGATGCCCAGGTATATGTAGGCGCCCGGATCGGTTTTGGCGGGCCCCGCGTTTACGTAGCGCCGCCCCCGGTGGTCTATAGCACTCCTGCTCCGGCGTATGCTGCACCGGCTCCCGGATATGCAGCGCCTGACCCGGCCTACCAGGATCCGGCTTATCAGGATCCCAATGCCTACCAGGATCCCAATGC
>JAICXX010000313.1 GCA_025934485.1 Chitinophagaceae bacterium | reverse complement strand
TACATCCGGCTTTTCCAGGACCGGTCGGCGGGTGGGCCTAACCGGACAGATCCTATTTTTACGAGCAGGCGGCTTCCTATGTCGAGGAAACAGACGAGTGCGGCATTGGTCAGCGGGAATGCGGGCGGAAGGTCATGGAGGAAAGAAACCTGATGGTGCAATGCAAAGGCCAGCCACCAGACCAGCATCAGGCTGAAGGCGAATTTTACGATGCGCAGGATATTTTTGATCCCGGTATAGCGAACTATGCCATTGAAAGTGTCGAAATAAAGCGCGAGGGCCATGGCGGTGACCGTATTCAGCACCAGGGCGATGGCATAGCCGGTGTTCGCCTGGGCCCGGAGGGGCAGCCAGCCGGTGAAGCCGGCGGCCAGGCAAAAGCACAGCGCTACCAGGAGCTGTTCCACCGCAAACCAGATCCAGCGGGGCGTTGTTTTTCTTGGGAAGCGTATCTGCTGCATTTCCTAACTGAATAATTTCATAACGGATCGCGCATTGTCTTCCAGTGAATGCAACAAAACAGGTGTGCTCTCAGGAGGATCTGCGAGTATCTCGCGGGTTTTCGTTATCATTTCGCTTTCGTCTTTTACGATCTGCCATTCCGGGACGCGTTTATCCTCCGGGTCACAGAAACTGATCACCCGTACTCCGGCGTACAGGGCTTCCAAGCAGACCGTACTAAAGCCTTCACTGGACGATGGGTGTAAAAAAACCTTTGCCCGTTGCATCAACTGCAGGACCTCCCGGTGAGGTATCTCGCCCAGCAAACAGAGGTTTTGTTCCAGCCCGAGGTTGGCGATGAGGGATTGGAGCCGGTCTTTTTCCTCTCCTGCGCCGCAGTGAACCGCTTTAAGCCGCGGGAACTGTGCTCTCAGGGCGGCCACCGCCCGGACCAGTATCTCGTATTGTTTCAGGGGCACCAGCGAACCAACGGCGAGGATATCGATATCCCTTGCTGCGGTGCTGTTGTTGTTAGCGAAGATGGCGGTGTCGATACCGTTTGGGATCACCGTTGCCGGTTCGATGCCATAGTTCTCGCGGAACCGCTGCCGGAGAAAATTGGACATCGCGACGAGCTCGCGGCCTTTGGGGCGAATAAGCTTTACCCATTTATTTCCCTTTTGGGCATCTCCACCGGAGAGCCAGCAACGATGTCTGATCGATGTAAGGAGACCGAAATAGTGACCGATCAGGGCGCACTCACCGCACCAGAAGCTAAACAACCCGATCACCTTATGCTCCCTGCGGATCTTGCGCAATTCCCGCCAGATCTGCCGCCAAAGCTGCAGGTGTTCCCGGTAGCCTTTTCTTTCCATGCCATCGAAACTCACCACCGGGATGCCGTTCCAATCGTAACGGGCGGCCCGGTGAGGATACAAGAAGCTGAGCACCACTATCCCGATCTCGGGGAACTGGTTCTTTATCGCTTTTACTAATTGGTGATGGGCGGGCAGCCAATTGCTGTCCGCTTCATTCTCCGGAAAGGCCGGCGTAAGGATCACCAGGGTATCGCGTTTAGGCATCGAGGGAAAGGGTTTTGTTGCAAAATGACAGGCTTTTCTTGTTGTGCGTGATCAGGATCACCGTTTTCCCCGTTCGGCTAAGATCTCGCAGGCGATGCAGGAGATCGCATTCCGAGGTCTCGTCCAGCTCGTTGAAGGGCTCATCCAGCAGGAGCAGGTCGGCGTCCTTGTAAAAGGCCCTGGCGATCGCCACCCGCTGTCGCTGTCCCCCGCTGATGTTCTTTCCATCCTCGTTGATCACTTTTTCCAACCCTTCCGGAAAAGAATCGAGAAGACCGGTGAGGCCCGCCGCCCCGATCGCCCATTGGAGGCGCTGCGGGTCGTGTGTCTCCGTATCCAGCAGGATGTTCCGCAAAAAGGTATCATGTAGCAGAAAAGCCTGCTGTTTTACATAGGCGACCCGTTTCCAGTACTGTTGCCGGGTCGCCGTATCGGCCTTCGCTTCGTTTATGCAAATCTCGCCGGAAGAAGGTGTCAGAAAGCCGAGGAGGAGATTCAGGATGGTCGTCTTCCCTTTGCCCGACAAACCGGAGATGCCGATAAAATCGCCGGCCTCTACCTGAAAGCTCAGGTTATCGAGGATCTTTTTTCCCGAATATTGGAAGCTTACCCGGTTGAACCGGATACACCGGATCGTGTCTGCCGGTCGTGGCGGCTTTGCCGATATAGCCGGATGTGCCGTTGCTTTGCTCTCCGCCAGGCTATTGATCGTAAAAGCATAGGTATTGATCTGTCCACCGACGCTCAGGATGCGGACGATACCCGGGATGATCTTATAGGCGGCGGCCATGAATACCCCGATCGAGATAAAAGACCCGGCGTTCCCGGTGTATTTATCGACCAGGATCAGGATCATAACGCCCAGCAAGGCGAAGGTCTCCATGACGCGGTTAGGAACTCCCTGAGCGATGAGCTGATCGGAAATATAGGTATTGAACTTCCTTTGATACGTGCGATAGCGATCGAGGAAGGTCTCGTTCTTGTCATAGAGATTGCTTTCCACATAGCCGGAAAGCGCCTCCTGAAGATGTTGCAGCGATCTTTCGCCCGTAGTCCTTACCTGGTCCCTGGCCGCATCCCTTTTCTTCCTGAGGAAATAAATGATCGCATAGACGGGGGGCAGCAGGATCAGGAATAAAAGCAGGAACAACTTCGCATTGTAGAAAAGAATGGCGGCGACCGTAAACAAGATAAGGGTTCCCTGGGTGATGATCTGCTGGATACCGCCCAGGATATGTTGGGCGAATTCGGTAGGGTCATAGCTGATCTCCCGTACATTCACCGAAGAGTCTACATTCACATACCCCCAGTAACCGCCTTCCAGATAGTCCCTTAGTTTTTGCTCCGAGATACGGGTGGCGATCCGGGCGAGAAAACGGCACTGTCTGCGGTAAATGGAAAAACCCAGGAGGTTCTTTAACCCATAGAGCCCGATAAAAGCCACGATCGGTAAAAGCGGGTTGATGGTCCTGAACCAGGCTGGTACCGCAAACGGGCCGATCGATTTGGCAGAGGGATCGGTAAGCAAGCGAACCAGGGCCAGCAGGAGCGCCAGAAAGGCAATATCGGCCACGTTGATCACGATGTCGAGCAGGATCAACGTCCCCAGGTGTCTTTTCTCGCCGGGGGTCAGCACCCGTAAGATCTTCCTGATCAATTATTTTTTCTTTTTCAAATTAAAGTTACGTGAGATGTTGAATCCAAAATAAATATCTCCCTTGCCCCAGGTCCCCGTGGTCTGCGTAAGATATTGTGTCTCCAGCATACTTTGTGAATTGCTGAACACCAGCTGGAACACGTGACCGCCTGTCTCGATATCCCAGCCCAGCGAAAAAGAATTGTGCACCGTGGTGGAGACGACCTGGTTTGACGGAACGATGTCGTATTCCCCATCGATGCTCATCCGGTTAGTGATCTTTACCCGGCCGCCGAGGCCGACCGCGATCACGTCGTTCTTGTCTTTCACGGTTGGGACAAGGTTATAATGCAGCCAGGTGGGTGTTACCTGGAGCGAGAGCCTGCCGGAGAATTTACGCGCGATGAGCAACTCGGTAGCGTAGCCGGTGCGGTATTTTGTATTCAGATAGGTCTCCTGGGGCATATCCTGGGTATAATCCTGAACGGAGGCTATCGCGCTTACAGAAACAGGCATGCCTGCATTCTCCGTTTGCCGAAGCAGCTTATATTTCAAGTAGCCGTCGAAGGTCTTCAGATAAGAGCTTCGGCCGATGCCAACGGCGAGCCGGTCCGTAATGCCGTAGTCGAGACCAAGGCGAAGGGTTGCATTATCGAGGCCGAAGAAATTATACGAGCCGCTGTTGAGCTGGCCGAAACGGTGCTGGATGATGAAGTTGAGGTTGTTGTGCGCCGGCGATTCGATGGTCTGGGTATTGATGATATGGGTAGCCTTGAAGGTACCGCTTACATAGGTCCTGGTTTTGTTCGCGGCCATCGAGTCGTTGAGCATGTGCAGCAGGGAACTGTCCTGCGCATGTCCGATGCCGGCGGTGAAAGCCGCCAGGAGGGTCAGGAAGAGTATTTTGGATCTCACGTTGATTTCTTTTAATGATTATTTAGAAGCGCAGTCGATGTTGATCTTGACGGTCATTTCCTTATCGATCTTATCGCGGACTACGGAAGGGATGGAGATGTTAAAATCTTCGGGTTTTACCTTGAACTCCGTTTTACCGAGCAGATGCCCGTTCTTTATTTCGATCGTAGCGGGCACTTCGATAGGTTTTGTCACGTTGTGCAGCGAGAGGTTGCCTTTGACGGTGACCTGGTAGACGCCATCTTTCCCCGGCTGTACGTTACCGGTATAGGCACCGGAGAAGGTAGCCTTTGGATATTTGTCGCTCTCGACATAGTTCTCGTTAAAATGTTCTTGCATCAGCTCTTTGGTGAATACGAAACCTTTGAGCAGGAGCTGGAACGCCAGGTTCTGTTTACCGGCATCGACGATGGCATAGACTTGGTTGTTTTCCGCTTTAATATCTTCAAAGGCCGTTTTGGAATAGAAGCCTACGAAGCCGGCGCGGGTGGAATAGAGTTGGCTATAGGCCATGTGCGGATGGGTCAGGGCGAGACAGAGTGTTAAAGCTATAATGGGATACTTCATGGTGATCGGTTTAAATTAATTATTCAATGCGCCCTGGTCGACCCAGGCTACGATGGTGTGGACTTCGCAGGAAGGAAGCATCGGCAGGCCGTAGGGCATGGGTATTACACTGCCGGTGTGGGTCACTGCGCTTTTGAGGTCGCCGTT
>JAICXX010000195.1 GCA_025934485.1 Chitinophagaceae bacterium | reverse complement strand
CGCCGCAGAAGCGCTAAGGAGAACGGTAAAGGGGTTGGTAAGGGCATGTCTGGCATCGCCCTGGAGAAAATGAAAAGTAAAGATGTCGAGAATGGTGGAGTCACCAAAGAAGAATCGCTTTTCTTCCGTCTTATTTACACCCTTTTGGATCGTCGCGCTTCGGCGGAAAAGGCGCGCCGAGGTTTCGATGCCGGGGAAATAGTCTTTTAGCAAGGGGGCCGCCGCTATCGAAAGGACCGGGAGCCCCTTGTCGAGGCCCGCGAATTTGGGTGTATACGTTATGCGGTAGAGCCGGTCGAGCTTATTTTGAAAATGGTCATAGCTGAGCTCGTCGCGGACAAAAAGCATGATCAGGAAACAGCAGGTCATGCCAACGGCGAGCCCCATAATATTGATGAAGCTAAACACCTTGCCTTTGCGGAAGTTGCGGATAGCGACGAGCAGATAGTTCTTTATCATTGGATCGGGTTTCCGGGAAGATAACGGATTTCCCCGACCCTTCCAGCCGATTTTTCAGGAGCGGTACCGGCCGTCGACCGGCGGTTGGTTCTTATTTCTCAAAGCTCAGTACGTGGCTTACTTTATACCCGGGTAGATGCTCAAAACCCAGATGTTCGTAAAACGCTGCAGCGGCCGGGTTGGCCGTAAACAGGCGGAGGATGCGGAAATGCGATCGTGCCGCCCGACGATCGTGTCCATCAGCAAGGTCGCGCAGCCTTTCCGGCGATATGCCTGGCGGATGTACAAATGGCGGACCCTGCCGGCCCCCCGATCTTCGACGTAGGGGTCGATGTTGAGACCGCCTATCCCGATCAATTCGGCGCCGGAAATCAGTCCCCATAAGCCTTCCCCGCCATGGGAAAAACGGTTGGTGCCGTCGTTCCAGTCGTCGATCGTCCGCTGCACCAATGCAAATCCTTCCTGCTTTGATTCATCCACAAGGCTTTCGATCATCTCGTAGTTATCATCGGTAAAAGCGATCAGGTCAATCATACCAATTCGAATTAATATAGGTGTAGGTGAATTTTCCCAATCTTACCCGCGGCGCAAAATGCCCCTCAAGATAGACAGGCGGATGCCGAACAGATGACACCGTCCTCTACTTTAATGGCGGTTTGATCATCGATCAAAGCGCCGCGTCCTGCCGTTAGACGAAGACAAAATAGGACGTGTAGATGGGTACCCGAGACAAACAGCACATATCCATATTCGTTAGAATGCAAAGGCCTGATTTTTGCCCGGGCGAATCGAAAAATTGAAAAAAAATACAATATTTAACCTAACTTACCGCCATGGAGTTAACGGAAGGTGAATGGCTGAGGGCTACCCAAAAGGCGACAGACAGATATCTCACGCTTTTCAACCACATGGACCAGGGTTTCTGTATCATCGAGATGATCTTCGATGAAAAGGGGACGGCATGCGATTACCGGTTCCTGGAAGTGAACCCCGTTTTTGAAAAACAGACGGGCCTGAAGGACGCCGTGGGCAAAACGATGAAGGAGCTACAGCCCGCCCACGAAGATCATTGGTTCCGCATTTATGGCGAGGTGGCGAAGACCCGTAAGGCACTCCATTTTGAGAACGAGGCAAAGTATATCGGCGGCGGCGTATGGTACGAGGTATATGCCATCCCTTTCGACCGGCCGGAGGCCCTCCAGGTAGCGGTCTTTTTCAATGACATCACAGAACGCAAGCGGCGGGAACGGCTGCAGGAATACCTGCTCAGGCTTACCGATTCGCTGCATCTGCTGTCGGACCCCATGGAGATCCAGCGGACCGCCATCCAGGTCATCGGCGAATATTTGAACGCCAATCGCGCCTTCTATGCGGAGTTCGAGCCCGATGCCAAAGCATACACCATCCTCGATAATTATGTCAGCCCCGGTTTTTCCGCCCGTGTAGGCCTCTTTCCTGCCAACGCATTTCCCTCGATCATCGAGTGGTTCTGGCGGGGTGAGATACTGGTGATCAACGATGTGCGGGAATCCTCTGTACTCACCGCCATCGAAAAAGAAGCGTCCGTGGAGGCGCACATCCTGGCCTTTATCGCAGTACCGCTGACAAAAGGCGGCCGGCTGGTAGCACAACTGAGTATTCAACAGCGCGTCCCGCGGGTATGGACCCCAGATGAAATTATTTTCGTCCGGGAAACGGCGGATAGGACCTGGGCCGCCGTGGAAAGAGCCAAGGCGGAAAAGGCGTTACGTCAAAGCGAGGAATTGCTCAACGGACAAAAAGAAGCCTTCCAGGCGGCCATGAACGGAAAGCCGCTCGCCGAATCGCTCGAGGCGCTTAGCCGGGCGGCGGAGGCCCAGCTGGGCAGCAGGGCAAGAGCGGCGTTCTTTCACATCCCCCAGCACAAAAAAGGTCTTTACCTGGTCGCCGGCATGTCGCTTGAGTATGGCCACGACGTCGAGAACTTTGTGGTAGGCCCGGAATCCATCTCCTGCGGTCTGGCGATGTATACGGGAAAACCGGTGATCACTCCCGACATAGAAAAAGATGCCGCCTGGGAACCCTGGGTAACCCTCGCCCGTAAACACGGTATCCGGGGCTCCTGGTCTTTTCCCGTTCGAACGGAAAGCGGCCCTGTAGTCGGCACCTTTGCCCTGTATTTCCCCGAACCGCGTGAACCGCAATCGAAAGAGCTCGAGATCGCGGGAGTCATCGCGCATGCCGCCGCGATCATCATCTCGTGGTATACCGCCGAGCAGATCCTGCATGAACGGGAACAGCAGCTTCGGTTACTGGTCAAACAACGAGATGAATTCATCGGAGCCGCCAGCCATGAACTTAAGACGCCGGTCACCAGCATCAAGGCTTATGCGCAGATCATCCAGCGGCACGGAGGAACCATCGATGTCCAAAGCCTGCTCGGCAAAGGGTCCGTATTCTCTTTCACCCTTCCCATTTAGTCTTTCGCTGTCAGAAAAAATAAAAGACTCTTAAAAAATGTTATTATTTTGCGACACCAAAGACTAACCTGATGCTGAACGACGATTGCCCTGGTAGTTCAAAAGATATGTTGGAACAGCTTTTTAACGAGCTGTTCCGGGAATATGAGCATCCGCTGTATCTGTTCACTTTAAAGATGTTGAAATCCGATCTGGCAGCCAAAGACATCATCCAGGATGTTTTTTTGAAATTGTGGTTGATCCGCGACAAATTATCGGAGATCAAAAGCATATCCTCTTTTTTATATAAGCTCACTGAGAATAAAGTAATCGATCATCTCCGCGCTTCGGCTTCCGACGAAAAGAAACGGAGGGATTTGTGGTACCGATTGCAGGAAAGCCATGAGCCCAATGTTGGTATTCATGTAGAATCGAAAGAATATCACGCTGTTATACAACAAGCCATCGAACAGCTTCCCCCGCAGCGGAGAGCCGTTTATCTCCTGAGCGAAGCCGGGGAAAAGCCACGTAAAGAAATAGCCTCTCAACTGGACATCTCTCCCAACACGGTACGAAATCACCTGGCAAAAGCGATAGAGAACATCGTTGCCTACCTGAAAAACAATGCCGATTAACCAGCGGCATACATTTCCTTAATTTTTTATTGTTTTCCGGTAGTACATTTCTTCCCGGCTAACGTCATAGCAGCATGTCGCGTATTTACGATTTGCTGGATAAATTTGCTTCAGGGACCTGTTCCAGGGAGGAATTCGAGGAACTGATGCAGCTATTGCAAGCAAATGAAAACGAAGAAGCTATCCGCAACTATATGCGGAAATTATACCTTACCCTGGATTCCGGAATTATCTCGGATCTGCATATCGATGGACAAGGTGATATCTTCCAAAGCGGAGAATCTGTTCCTTTGCCGGCTGCCCGGCCGGTGTTTTTGAAAAGAACGCTGATGGCCGCATGCACTCTCGCGGTCCTTTGCATGGCCGGCCTTTGGTATTATAACAAGCCGGTTAGAAAACCGGACACGGCAAAGACCGTAAGCAGGATCTATACACCGGCGGGTTCCAAGACAAGCATCGCACTTCCCGATGGCACGGAAGTTTGGCTAAACTCCCTATCCTCCCTGACTTATACGACGGCCGAGTTCAATAGCGGCAGACGCGAAGTATGCCTGATCGGAGAAGCCATGTTCCGGGTAAAACATGATTCCCTTCATCCTTTTGTGGTTCATACAAAGAACTTCGATGTGAAGGACCTGGGAACGGTATTCAATATCAGCGCATACCCCGAGGATAAGAATGCGCAGGCTTCATTGATAAGCGGTTCGATCGAAATAACGACCAAAGGGGGGCATTCCAAGAGGGTCACCCTGGTGCCCAATCAACGGATCATCGTTCAGAATGACAGCAAGGGCACGATAGCAATAGCCAGATCGGAAAAAAAGCGCATCGAACCCATCGAGCCGACCATTAAGCCAATTACGTTCAATCTTCAGGCCAGGGTGGTGCCGGATACTGCCTGGATGGTGAACAAATTGATCTTTACGGATGAATATTTTTGCGATCTCGCGCTGCAAATGCAAAGACGCTATAATGTAGCCATCTTCTTTAAAAGCGAAAAGGCTAAATTTTTCAAATTTACAGGCAGATTCGAAGATGAAGATGTAGAGGATGCACTCCAGGAACTGCAGGCGATCGCCCCCTTTAGCTATAAAAGATCGAACAATGAGATCGATATCCAGTAATGATTATTCAACCAAAATCACGCTTATGACATAAATCAACAGGATCCATAAAACGTATAAAAAAAGGCGGGAAATGAGCCACATTCCCCGCCCCTACTATTCAATTGTAAAACCTTCACTCAGACAAATAAGGGAGGGCTTTTTAAACAATTAAACTCCATGTAAATGTATGGAAAAAATACTATTTCCATTCCGCACCTGCCGTATACCGCTCCAAAAAATGCTTCTTATTATGAAACTAACCATAGTTTTATTATTGGCTGGCTGCCTGCAGGTATCAGCTAAAGCATATTCCCAAAACGACGTAAAGCTTAGCCTGGATCTCACCAATGCCAAGCTCAAAAAGGCATTTGAGATCATCGAAAGAAATTCCCACTACAGGTTCCTGTATAATTCCGCTACGATACCCGAGAATCTCCGCATCGATCTCCACGAAAAGGACATCCTCCTTTCCGATGCACTGGATAAGATCATCAAAAACAATGGATTGATCTATAAGATCATAAATAATAAGGTGATAGCCGTGACCTCGGCAGGCGAAATGATGCAAACGATCCATCTTAAAGGCGATGTGGTCGACAGCACGGGAAATCCCCTGCAAGGGATCACCATCACCGTACAAGGATTAAAGAGTGGTACGTCGACCGACGCACACGGGCACTTTGAAATAGAGGTTCCCGATAATGCCGTCCTGGAGATCAGCAGCGTGGGCTATCAAAGCCAGCTGGTCCGGGTGACACGCGACATGCCGCTGCATATCGTTCTAAGGGAGGCTACCAGCGGACTCGACCAGGTCGTCGTCGTAGGCTATGGTACAAAATTAAAAGAAGCCGATCTCACCGGCGCCGTCGCAAAGATCGATGGGGAAAAGCTGGAATCACGACCCGTCACCGGAACGCTGGATGCCCTGCAGGGATTGGTTCCCGGGGTCGCCATAACGCGCCAAAGCGGCCAACCGGGTGCACAGAACTATCAGCTTTCGATCAGAGGAACCTCTTCCATAAACGGCAATGTGCCGCTCGTTTTGATAGACGGCATACCGGGCGATCTCTCCCTAATCAATCCACAGGACATCCAGGACCTCACCGTGCTCAAGGATGCTACCGCGGCTATTTACGGCGCGCGGGCGGCCGATGGTGTTATCCTTGTCACCACCAAAAGGGGAAAACGGTCCAGCAGACCCAATGTGGCCTATAATTTCAACCTGGCGGTGAAAACACCTGGCATGATGAAAAAGGCGACACCCACGGATCATTTTGTAAAAATGTTCAACGAAGCCAACAAGAATGATGGTGACCCGCAAACGTTCTCCGATTCCACGCTGGCAAAAATTGATTCCCATGACCCGGGCGTAGGACAAGGCGAGAACTGGAGTCTTCAATCCTACCCCATGTTCTACCAGTCGAGGAACTGGTATGGCGACCTTTTCAAAACCGCCCTGCGGCCAACCCATAATGTCAGCATATCCGGCGGTGGTGAGAACTCCACCTATGTTATGTCGTTCGGCGATACCAGGGACAATGGGAACATCGCTTTTGGCGACAATGCGTCCGTGCGGGACAACCTGAGGATAGACATGCAGACGAACCTGCTCAAGAACCTGAAATTGGATGTTAGTACGGCGTACGATTATTTGAATATCAGGCAGCCCTCCGAGCTCAACGATGCTATCGACAACGGCCTGAAGGTGTTCTCCTATGTACCCTTGAAGAACCCCGAGGGAAATTACTACGGCTACCAGGGATACGAAAACCCTGTTCAGGAGCTGACCATGGGGGGCAACGAGACGATCACCGATTCGCGGTGGAGCAACAATGTGAAGCTCGACTGGGAGCCGATCAAAGGATTGGTATGGACCGGGCAGATAGGTATCAACCTGGAGCGCTACGATGACAATGCCTATGACGCCACCAATGAAGAGCACAATTGGGATAATTCCATCAACTCGCTGATCCGCAACAATCCCAACAGTGCAACCTATAGGAATTGGAGTTCCGTCTACAAGAATTTCAGCACGTATGTCAACTATGGCAGGCTCATCGGCCAACACGACATCAAATTGATGGCCGGCGCTTCGAGAGAGAAATTCACAAAGGAAGCTGAATACATGGCGGGTGCTGCCTTCACCAGCAATGATATCTTCCCCTTGTATTTGTCGGACCCCAGCAACCTGCGGGCCGGCGATCCCGTTAATTGGGATGATGATCCCTGGGCGCTCGAGTCCTATTTTGGCCGTGCCAGCTACTCGTATGCCGGCAAATACTATCTGGAAGGCACGTTACGTAAGGACGGAAGCTCCAAATTCTCCCCCGAGAAACGATGGAGCGAGATCTATCCGAGCATTTCCGCCGCGTGGAAAATTTCCGGGGAGCCGTTCTTCCGGGACCTGGTCCCTTCCAACCTCGTCACGCTTTTCAAGACCAGGGCCTCATGGGGTAAAACGGGAAATCAGGATATCCCCACCTTAGGGCTATTCGATTATATTCAGCTGATCAATATCAGCGGACAATATCCCATAGACGGATCGACCGTCTCTAAAATGGCTTCGCTCAGCGGAATCGCTTCACCTGACCGGACCTGGGAAACGATCGAAACAAAAGATCTTGGATTCGACCTCGTCCTGCTCCAATCGAAGCTTTCTCTTTCCTTCGATGTGTACCGCAAGAATAATAACAACATGCTGGTCAGCGTCACCTACCCCAGCACCCTCGGCGCTTCCGCCCCTACGTCGAATGCCGGCAGCCTGCTGGACAAAGGATGGGAATTCAACGGGTCATGGAACAGCAAAATAGGCGCTGTCCGGTTCAATGTAGGCGTAATCCTGAATTATAACACCGACATTGTCACCAATCTACAGGGACAGGATGTCTACAATCTTGGTTTGACGCAGGCCCGGCAGGGATATCCGCTGGATTCCTATTTTGGGTATAAGGGTTCCGTTATCAGGTCGCAGGCACAGCTGGATGCCTATGCTTCAAAATACGCCGGGAAAGGCATTGTGCCTGCTACACAGCCCAATGGATACGGCGGACTGGGCGTTGGCGATGTCATGTACCAGGACGTCGACGGCGACGGACAGATCACCACCTATGGCGATAAGACGAAAGGCCATAACGGCGATGCGGTGTTCCTGGGATCGCAGATCCCGAAGCTCACCTATAGCCTCACCGGGGGATTGAAATACAAAGGCTTTGACTTCTCCTTTATCTTACAGGGCACGGGTAACAAATATGTTTGGCGGGGCAACGGCAATTTCGGTGTTCCCCTGGGAGAATTTTGGTTCCAGCCGCTGGATTATTTTTATGGCAAGACGTATAACCCGACCAATACGAATGCCGAATATCCACGGCTGTCCAATAACGGCACCATTAAAGGCAACAACTATCAATTCTCCTCGCTTTGGCTGGAAAATACAAGATACCTGCGGGTAAAGAACCTGACCGTAGGCTATACGTTCAATGGACTACAGATCAGCAAGCTCAAGCTCCGTGGCGTGAGGGTCTATGTAAGCGGCCAGGATATCTTCGAGCTGGCCAAAGGAACCTGGGGGCATATGTACGACCCCGAGGAGACCTATGTTCCGCCGATCACGGCCGACCCGACCAATACCGCTTATTATGAGAATAACTATCCCATGTATCGTGCCTTTTCGTTTGGGGTGAATGTTAACTTCTAAATTCGAACAACGATGAAAATCCGAATTTCAATCTTTATAAGTATCGTATTCCTGTTCGCTACCGGCTGTAAAAAACAGCTCGATCTGACCCCGCAATCGGAGATCTCCGATCTCACTTTCTGGCAGACCTCTAATGATTTTGAGCTGGCGGCAAACTGGTTCTATCTCAATACACTCGACGATCCGCACTATTCCGGCACGAACAATAGCGATAATATGTCGGATCTGGCCTTTGGCACGGACATCGATCCGGTGAGCTCGGGTACCTATGTGGCGCCCGAACAGGACAACAACTGGGATAACCCCTATAGCGCGATCCGGAATGCAAATAAATTGATCGAAGAGGGTCAGGGATCGTCTATAAAAAGCAGCATCCTACCCTACCTGGGCGAGGGCTATTTTTTCCGCGCCTACAATTATTTCACGCTCTTCAAATTGTTCGGCGGCGTTCCCATTATCAACCAGGTATTATTGCCCACGGACTCGATGGTCTTCGATGCAAGGGCTCCCCGCGACGTGGTCATGGATTCGATCCTGAGTGATCTCAACATTGCTATAGCCTATTTGCCTGCCAAAAGCGATGCGGGAACGGGAAGGATATGCCAGGAAGCCGCCGAGGCCTTTAAAGCACGGGTTTGTCTGTTCGAAGGTACCTGGAGAAAATTTCACGCCTCGGGCGACGGAGACACCTTGCTGGATCAGGCTATCGCCGAGGCAAAGCATGTCATCGACAGCAAGTCGTACGCGTTGTACCAGGGAAAAGGCGCCAGCAGCTACCGGTATTTGTTCATAGACCAAACGAGCGAGAACAACCCGGAGTCCATCATAGCAAAAAAATACCGCACCAATATCAATGTGAACGGATGGGCCTATGGTGTATCCTGGGGCAATCTGAATCCTACGAAACAGGCAGCCGACATGTATCTGTGCACGGATGGCCTGCCCATCGACAAGTCGCCGTTATTCCGGGGCTATGACTCCTGCCGCTCCGAGTTCTACAACAGGGACCCGCGGATGACCCAATCCCTGATCTTACCCGCCATAAGCATCATCAGACCCCAGTACGATACCTACCGACCTCAATGGCCCGGCGTGGACAACAACCGAAATGAGAATTCCGGCTATATGCTTTACAAATTCATCTCGGAAGAACCTACTCCCGGCAACGGCGGCGGCGAATTCGACTGGAACGACCTGAGATATGCGGAGGTTTTGCTCACCTATGCCGAAGCCCAGTACGAACGGAACGGCGGCATCTCCGACGCGGACCTCGATCTATCGATCAATGTATTAAGGGACAGGGTGAATATGCCTCATCTGACAAATGCTTTTGTAACAGCGGGCGGCCTGGATATGAGAACGGAAATAAGAAGGGAAAGATCCGTAGAGCTCGCCTTCGAAGGATTCCGGTGGGACGATCTGCGCCGGTGGAAGACGGCCGAAACGGCATTGCCCCAATCCCTGTTGAGCATCGACGTCGTGGGAACACAATGGGCTAACCCCGTCATCACATTGGATGGTAACAGCTACAATAGCTTTTTTTACAATACCCCATCCAGCCAGCTTCAAAATGGATTCAAGGTATTGCAACCGGGCACTCAAAGGACGTTTGACCCAAATAAGAATTATTTGCTGCCCATACCTACCAAGCAGGTTGCGCTTAATCCCAAACTCACGCAAAACCCCGGCTGGTAACCATACTGTACAGATATGAAGACTCCTGTCATATTAGGCTATTTGCTATTGGTCTTGTTTCCGGCAAGCACGCTTACGGCGCAGACGCCGGCAGTAAAGGAACTTTCTTTAATGGGGAATCGCTTTTTGACTCTTAATACCGTCATCCGCGTCAATCAAATCGAAGTATCCCGGGATAGAAATGTCGGCCAGGACGAACGCAGCCTCCATACCCCGGAACGGGTTATAAAATTCAGAAAAGCTATTGCTAAAGGTTTCCCAGGTGCCCGGATCACCTGGGCCTTTAGCTGGCTGGCTTTGCACGACACGACCGAAAATTACAGGCAGATAAGAGCCATCGTCACCGGCTATCATTATCATTATGGAGACGAGATCACTTTTATTCCGGGTGCCTATTTTGCCAATGCATACAATTCCACCGACCAGGTCAACAAAGATCTTCACGAAGGATTGCTTAAAATATCGGAGATCGTCGGTCATGGTTATCGCCCGCTGAGCATCCTCGCCGGATTCTTATCTTCCAAAAATCAGGACTACCTGGCGAAGGAGGAAGGGATACATGTGTGCCAGGGAAACATCTGGAGCCAATATTCTATCGACAACCAGGATGGAGATGGCTCGGTGTGCTATCCTTATTATCCGTCTTTGCAGCATTTTTGTAAACCAGCCCAGGGGAAGGATGATTTCGTCGATTGTGTAAACCTCGATGGTTGGACCGTTGATTTTTTAGCGGCGAGAAGAGCCGGTTTCCAGGGCGGCTTCAACAGCAGGATGGGCGTTGGCCCTAT
>JAICXX010000203.1 GCA_025934485.1 Chitinophagaceae bacterium | reverse complement strand
GCCGGGATAGAAGGCGGGTGCGGGTTCGCCGGAGATATTGGCCGAGGTCGAGACCAGCGGTTTGCGAAAACGTTTGATGAGATGCCGGCAAAAAGGATCGTCTTTGACGATCCGTATCGCGATGGTGCCATCGGCATTGATGAGGTTCGGCGCAAGTGCCATCGCCCCGTGGTAGATCACCGTGGTGGGCTTGCTTACGGTTTGCAGATAGTCGAAGATGCGCAGGTCCGGCCCGCTGGTATATTTGAGGATCTCCCGCTCGTCCGCCATGAGGACGATGAGGCTTTTGGCGGCTTCGCGTTGTTTCAGGGCATAGACCCTTGCTACGGCATCGGGGTTGGTGGCGTCGCAGCCGATGCCCCAAATGGTATCTGTGGGATAAAGGATCAGGCCGCCGCTGTGCAAAACGGCGAGCGATCGTTCTATGTCTTTTTCAAAATCCATCCGAGCCGCAAAAATAAGTTAGTTTTCCCTTGAATAAATGTCTTTTCAATGGCGAAGGGGAACCTAGCGCTCACCATCGCGTGGCTGAGCAGTGGATCCGGCCAGTCCTCGCCCTTTGTGGATTTGGCTTATTAATGTAGGTTTGCATCCAAATTATACGAACCGAAATGGAATTGAAACAATTGATCTCCGAAGCCTGGGCGAACCGGGAACTGGTAAAAGACGCAAAATATGCGGATGCGGTCCGTGCCGTGATCGAAGAGGTCGATAAAGGGCGGCTGCGTGTGGCCGAACCCAAGGCTGGGGGCGGAAGTCGGCCAGGCGCCAAGGCAGAGGGCGCCGACGGACCGACGAAGACGGCGGCCTCGGCATGGACGGTGAATGAATGGGTCAAGCAGGCCATCCTCCTCTACTTTGGTATCCAGCCGATGCAGACCTGGGACCTGGCTCCTTTCGAGTTCTATGATAAGATGCTGCTCAAGAAAGACTATAAATCGCTGGGGGTTCGTGCCGTACCGCATGCCGTGGCCCGCTATGGCGCTTATCTCGCCCCGAGCGTGGTGCTGATGCCCAGCTATGTCAATATCGGCGCCTATGTAGACCAGGGGACGATGGTCGACACCTGGGCGACAGTCGGCAGCTGTGCCCAGATCGGCAAGGGTGTCCATCTCAGCGGCGGTGTGGGTATCGGCGGCGTGCTCGAGCCCCTGCAGGCTTCGCCGGTGATCATCGAAGACGGTGTCTTTCTCGGCAGCCGGAGCATCGTCGTAGAAGGCGTGATCGTGGAAAAAGAAGCGGTGCTGGGGGCCAATGTGGTCCTCACGCAAAGCACCAAGATCATCGACGTCAGCGGGTCCTCGCCTGTAGAGTATAAAGGCCGGGTACCGGCGCGGAGCGTCGTCATCCCGGGCAGCTATATCAAAAAATTCCCGGCGGGTGAATACAATGTGAGTTGTGCGCTGATCATCGGTCAGCGGAAACCGAGCACGGATCTCAAGACCAGTCTCAACGACGCGTTGCGGGATTTCAACGTGGCGGTGTGAGGCGGTCCCTGCTGCAGGGCTTCCTCATTTTTTTACGGGAGCCATCTTTCTTTCCACCAAGGCCATCCTGGTCAAGCTGGCATTACGCAGCGTGCACGCGGATGGCGTTACTTTGCTGGCGTTGCGGATGCTGACGTCCCTACCCTTTTACGCGCTGACGCCAGTGTTGATCACGCGGTGGTGATCAATGCGGTAGCCTTCCGGCAGCGCATCACCAGGGCGCAATACCTGGCGCTGGCGCTGACGTACACCGGCATCGCCATTGCCTATTTTGGCGAGCTGCGGATCGATACCGGCAACCCACATTTTTTTTTGGGGCAGTCTGCTGGTCTTTGGATGCGCGGTGACCTATGCCGCATATCTTTCGGGCATGGGCCCGGTGGTGCCCCGTATAGGTGCTTCGAAGTTCACCAGCTATAGCATGCTGGCGGCGATCCCCGCGGTGCTGATCCATTACTTCGTCAAGCAGGCGTCGGCGGGAGCGCCGTTGCTGCCGATGGGACCCGACGCAGCTACGTTGTGGGGCTATGGTCTCGCGCTGGCCGTTATCGCGACGGTGATCCCCTCCTACTTAATCTCTTTTGGCATGAAACGGATCGGCCCCAACAATGCGGCTATCGTCGCGAGTGTCGGGCCGGTGTCGACGATCGTGCAGGCACATTTTTTTCTCGGTGAGCCCTTCTTTGCCGAACAGATCATCGGGACGGTGCTGGTGATCGCGGGGGTGCTGCTCGTGGGGTGGAAAGGAACGGACAATTCCCGCCTATGACAGGGAAGACTTTTTTTGGCAGCAAGCAATCTTTTCCTATATTTGCACCCCCAAAGCACGATTGATTGTCCTGAGGGACAATCTTCTACCAGAGACTTTGGCGTAGATGCCCAGATGGCGAAACTGGTAGACGCACCGTCTTCAGGTGGCGGCGCCGCGAGGTGTGCAGGTTCGAATCCTGTTCTGGGCACTATTAAAGCCTTGTAATTCATTCATTACAAGGCTTTTGTTTTTCTCCGATGTTTCAGAAGCCACAATTTCGCTCGCTTTTTCCCCTATTCTATCACTTTTTAGCATCGTTTTTCACGTCAATCAATAAGCGAAATAGCCAGCAAGCCGGCCTTACAATTTGTCCGTGTCACCCTTCGCTCCGCAAGCTTTTGACCGGATTCATCAATGCCGATTTCGCCGATTGGAAGCCTACTGTAAATGCCGTAATGACGATTGCGACGATTGCCGCGCCTACAAACACAAGCGGATTGATCGAGATCCTGTAGTAATATCCGGCCAGCCAGTGATGCAGGAAATACCAGGCTATCGGCGATGCGATGACGCAACTCAACAATACGAGTGTCATGAGATCTTTTGATAATAACAACATCACCTGCGCTACCGAGGCGCCCAGGACCTTTCGGATTCCAATCTCTTTCATCCGCTGCTCGGCCGTATATGCAGCCAACCCAAACAACCCCAAACATGAAATAAAGATCGCCAGTCCAGCAAAGACGCCAGCCAGCTTACCGATCAGCGTTTCCAATGTGAACTTGGAGGCATATTGATCGTCTACAAATGAATAGTCGAATGCCGCTTCGTGATTGTATTTATTGTAAATGGTTTTCAGTTTGGTCAGGGCTTCTTCCGTCGAGACGGCCGGCGCGATCCGATAGGTGACGGTCCAGGTCCAATCGGGTTGATAGACATACATAGCCGGCTCCGGATTGCCAAATGGATTATTCGTCACGACATTCTTTACGACCCCGATGACGCGCAACCGCTGGGGCGCATTAGCGACCGGCCAGTGGATATACGCGTTGATCGGTTGCGTCAGCCGCATTCGCTTTACCGCCGCTTCGTTTAGGATCACGCAGGTAGAATCGACAGTGGGATTGCCCGCAAAATTGCGTCCTGCTACAAAACCGATTCCCAGTGTCTTGAAATAATCGTTGTCCGCCATGGCATTCATTACCGGCGCAAAGGCCTCACCCGGCCGCATACCCGGCCACTGGTCGACGATATTATGCGAATGGACTTCCGTCGCGGGGCTCAGTGACCGCGTAACGCCGGAAACGACGCCCGATTCCAGCGCCTCCTGTTTAAAAGAGGGATATCGGGGTCCGGCCGGGTCTCTGCTGATCAGCAACCGGTGCGGATCATAGCCTCTCGGCCGCGCCTTGGCATACTGGATCTGCTGGTAGACGATCGCGGTGCCTATGATCAGACCGATGCTACAGGTAAACTGTAATACGACGAGCACCTTCCGTGGCAACGCCGCCGCCCGGCCGACCCTGATCGCGCCTTTCAAAACCTTTACCGGTTGAAACGACGAAAGATAGAACGCCGGCCGGCTGCCCGCCAATAACCCCGTCAGAGTCACATAGCCCAGCATCGTCAACCAGAAAAGGCCGCTGCGCCAGGGTATAAGGATGATCTCGCCGGTCATCGCCGTGAAGGCCGGCAACACGAGCTGCACCATCAACAATGCCAGAACAAAAGCGGCAAACGTCATCACCAGTGATTCGAACAGGAACTGCAGGATCAGGCTCTTTCTCGATCCGCCGATGACCTTCCGTACGCCTACCTCTTTCGCCCGCTTCTCGCTCCGGGCCGTGGAAAGGTTCATAAAATTGATACAGGCGATCAGCAGCACGAGCACGCAGACGATACTGAATAGCTGCACGTAATCGATGAGTCCTCCGGCAGGCCAGCCGTCTTTTGTATCGGTAACCAGGTGCCAGTCCTTCATCGGGAATAAGATCGGTTCACGGTGAAAGCTCGTGTAGGTTTCGGGCGAATAATGTTTGACCAGCTGAGAAGCCTGCTCCTGCGCTTTCGCCGGATCAGCGCCGGGTTTCAAAGCCGCATATAATTCAAAATAGGCGTCGCCCCATTTCGTCGTCGCCGCCTTCACCCAACCGCCGGTAGTAATCTCCCGGAAAGGGAATAAGGCGTCAAAATGAAAACTGGAATTCCGGGGCAGATCCTTCATCACCGCGGTAACCTTCCGAGACCCAAAATCAAACCGGGCTATCTTATTCAACGCGGAAGTGTTGCCAAACGCCGCTTTTGCCATCGATTCCGAGATCACCACAGAGCCCGGTTCTTTCAAGGCCGTCGCTGCATTACCTTCTACCAGCGGAAAAGGGAACACCTGCAGGAATTCCTCGCCCACATAACGGCCATGCACATCTAATCGCCTGTCATTTACGATCAGCTCCCCTCCATCCCCAAAGCTGGGCGCCACATAGGCTATTTCAGGAACATCACGCTTTAGCGCATCGCCCACAGGCAAACTCACGTCCACCTGGTTCCGCATGACGCCATTGTCGCTGAAGCGGAACCTCACCTGGTAAGCATTGGCATAACCGGGGAAGAACCGATCATAAGAGAGCTGGTCGGTTATCCAAAGTCCGATCACCAATGCCACGGCCATGCCGGTCGCCAACCCTAATAGATTTAAAAGGCTATATAGTCTGCCGCGCAGGATATTTCGCCAGGCGGTCTTTAAATAGGTGCTGAACATGCATGGTAGGCCGCTAATAAAATGCCGGTTTGCAAAACACTAATAATCACACCTTTGCAAAACGCTTGCGCTTTGGCAATGCCCGTAATTGATACACTGGATGTTCGGAATAGGGCTCAACCCTTCCGGCTCTACGTGTCATCGTTGCGCCGGTGGCCAGGTATATTTGGGGAAAGTGAGGCAGAAAACTTCTTGCAAAAACTGGTGGCACATCGGGGGATATCATCGGCAAGTATGACCTCGATGAAGTGAAACCCTCCATCGAGGTCGCCAGCTAGATCGCTGACGCCCTGGAAGTCTCTTTAGAATATCTCGGGGGTACGACCAATGTGGAGATCGACGCTAAAACCCTCAAGCGCTTGCCGGATATTCAGCAACTCAACGAACAGGACAAAGCCCATATCTTCGAACTGCTCGTGCTTTTCTGCGCGATATAAAAACAAAGAAGGCTTATGCGTCATAAGCGGCTTTACAACTTTTTACCATCCTTGTCGAGAGCATAATTTTCGTGAATATCTATATCCATCAGCCCTGCATCAGGCTTCATATAGCCTTTCACCTCGAAAGAGGCAACCTGCATTCGATTTATATGCTATCCAGGCAACAGCAGGAGTTCAGGGCCCAATTTCGCTTGGCGTATTGTCGGGCAATAGACTCGTCTCCGGCGACTTGAAGCCCATGAACCGGGAACGATACTGGCATTCCCATAGACGGCTTTCAATTCGTTGAAGTTAACGCCCTTATATGAAACATATAAGTCAGATAGGCGTTTTAATTCGTGTAGGTTCGACCGGGTTAATATTGCGGTTTCTTCATCGGATCATCAATGCACGGGTGATATCGCCATGGGCATCCCCCTTAATCCTAATAACATACATCTGAGAAGCCAACCTATTGAAACTTACCGGCGTTTTTAAAGTCCCGTTATCATCTGCGACAAAACCATATTCATATAATCTTCTTCCCAGTAGGTCATATAAACTGACCATGACCCTTTCATCCTTATTGAAGCCCTGGACCCCAACGGTGACGCTGTTATTGGTCACCGGGTTCGGATACACATTGACCAGCGTGGAGAATGCCTGGCCAACGGTGGTTATGGTCGAGTCTACCATGGCGCCGCCCACATCCTTGTAGTCATAGGCATGGAGGACGGTGGTGGTGAGCGTAAAGGCGACGTAGGCCCCGCCGGCGCCGTCAGCGATCAGCTGGGTTTGTACGCTGGTACCGGCGGCCGGAGTAGAACCGATGACGAAACCGGAGCCGGTGAAGACAGCGGTGCCGTCGCTTCTCATGTGTTGGATACAGGCCCGTTGATAGGTGACATTGGTTACGCTGTCATCGGCGTAGCCTATGTAAAAGCCTCCAGCGCTGTCGGTGGCTGCATAATGATGATCGCGATAGTCATTGGAGTTATAGACATAGTGAACGTTACTGGCGCCTATAGCGACGGGAACGCCGTCGGCGGTCCAGAGGCGGTTGCCGGCCTTGTCATATTTCTGTGCATAGATGCTTGCATGATCGCTGAACCCGCTGGGGTCGTTCCGATAATCCTGCCAGATGACGAAATAGCCGCTATCGGGGTAGCTGCGGACGACGAGGGTGTATAGTTGTGCCTGTGCTGCGTTGGACACCGCCATGTGGAGGCTGTCGTAGAACAGATTGGTGGTGTTGCTCCATTGGGCGGAGGCGGAGGTGACGACGAAAAGAAGGGCGAGTGTAAAAAGCTTCATGCTGCTATTTTTATGTGGTATGGCGGGGCCGATCGGGACCGCGATGGCTCACACAGGCATGGCTTTTTACGAATGCGCAGGTTTTACGCAGGTTTTGCTCGGGTCGCGACAAGGAGTGCTCGCGATCACGGGGCTAAAAGTAGAGGGATTGCCGAATTCCTAAAGGGGAAGTTACCGGTCTGCGGCAGGCGGTTACTAATCTGCGGAAAAAGGCCCATAGCCGGCGTCAGGTAATAAAGCCTATGTTCAAACACAAATTGCCGTTCGCTTTTTCAGCCATGTTTTTATGTGGAACAGAAGCAAGCAGCAGTTCTGGCAAACAAAAATAAATGAAAGGATATCCAAGGCAAGAACAACAAATTGACTCGCATGAGTTTTCCGGTCATTATGGAAAGACGAAAATTCTTATCATACTTGTCCATACCGCAGAAGGACTGCACCGGATTTATAAGTCTTGCATTCAATCAAATTAAAGCGTTTCAGATCCATACCATCAAACCAACGCCCACCTTTGCCAAATGTAAATGGGAACACCAGCAATTGGAATTTATCCACAAGTCCATGATCCAACATCGTACGCGTTAACTCGCCAACCCCATATTGGACCAGGTTCTTCCCATCCATTTGCTTAAGCGTGCGAATCTCTTCAACAACATCTCCTTGTATTAGCGTGGAATTCCAACTAAGAGGTTCTTTAAGCGTTCTGGAGGCTACGTGCTTTGGCATTTTATTGATATAGTCTGCCATTTCCCCCGTTCGGGTTGGCCAAACCTTGGCAAAACCTTCATAGGTATGTCGGCCTACCAATAAGGCTTCTGCCGAGTAAAGAAGGTCATCTAAATAGTCCTGGACATCCACCGTGTGATACTTAAATATCTCAGGAAACATTTCCGGATTGTTCACAACCCCATCCATTGATATTTCTGCTGCTACGATAATTTCTTTCATAAATTTAAAATTTTTGACGTTACGATGTAAAAGTGCCCATTCTTTTTGACACCGAAGGGCGGTTTTTCCGACAAGTTATGGTGGTGATCCCGCCGACTATCCGAAACCCCATGGTCCGCGTCGACCAAAGCATAACCTATACCGTGACGGCAGCCACTCCTGACGGCTGTGAAGCAACCGCTACTATCGCCATCAAGGTGTACGGCACCTCGGACATCTTCGTGCCGAATGGCTTTACGCCCAATGGCGACGGGCACAATGATGTGCTGAGAGCGATTCCCGTAGTCTTCTTCAACGCCAATGCCGCGTCAGGCTGGGACGGAACGTTCAAAGGACGGCGCCAGGAGAAAGGCGCCTATATTTGGATGGCCGGCGGGATCAAGTACAATGGCGACAACATCGCCCGTAGCGGCACGGTACTATTGATCAGGTAAAAAGATCCTTTTGGACGATAGGCGATCTATACTTCGATATGCTGTTCGCAATTATATAATATATTTATATATATAATAGATGCGGTATTTTATACACCATTTTTGCACCGAAATAGCCAAATAGCTGATATTTGATATTTTTATTATTTGAATTTTCGACCGAACTTTGTATCTTTATCCCTGCTTCATTCACCTACATATCAAACAAACTAAAAGCAAAATGGCCATCGCGAAATTAGAGTACATCTGGCTCGACGGTTACCAACCCATCCAAAGCTTACGCAGCAAGACAAAGATCGAAAGAAAATTCTCGGGCAAACTGGAAGACTGCCCCATGTGGTGTTTCGACGGTTCTTCCACCGAACAGGCCCCCGGGGGTTCATCGGACTGTTTGCTGAAACCGGTGTTCCTCGCGAAAGATCCGCAACGGCGGGACGGCTGGCTCGTAATGTGTGAAGTCCTGAGTCCCGATGGCACGCCTCATGCCAGCAACGGCCGCGCGCTCATCGAAGATGATGACAACGATTTCTGGTTCGGTTTCGAACAGGAATATTTCCTTTGGAATCCTGAAACAGAAAAGCCCCTTGGTTTCCCCGAAGGAGGCTACCCGAGGCCGCAAGGTCCTTATTATTGTTCCGTGGGCGCCCGCAACGCATATGGCCGGGCGATAGTAGAAGAACATCTCGACGCCTGTCTGGACGCCGGTCTCAACATCGAAGGGATCAACGCCGAGGTAGCAACCGGCCAATGGGAGTTCCAGGTCTTCGCAAAGGGAGCGAGAGAAGCCGGCGACCAGGTGTGGATCGCGCGGTACCTGCTGGAAAGGATCGGTGAAAAATACGGCATCGCCATCAACTGGCATTGCAAACCGCTGGGCAATCTCGATTGGAACGGCAGCGGCATGCACGCGAACTTTTCCAATACTCTCCTGAGAACATGCGGCAGCAGCGAGATCTATGTCAAGGTCTGCGAAGCCTTCCGCCCGGTGATCGAGGAACACATCGAAGTGTATGGTCCCGATAACCATCTTCGGTTGACCGGCAAGCACGAGACGGCGGCTATCAACGAATTCAAATTCGGCGTATCCGATCGCGGCGCGTCGATCCGCATCCCTATCGGCACGGTGGAAAGAGGCTGGAAGGGTTGGCTGGAAGACCGGAGACCCAATAGCGCCGCCGACCCGTATAAGGTCGCCGCGCGTATCGTCAAGACCGTAAAAGCTGCCGAAGTCGAGCTCGCCGAGCTGGTCGAAGCCAACGTTGCATAAACTACTTTTTTGCAAGACGCCCCCCGGTTTCCGCCGGGGGCGTTTTTTTTGCCTTGCGCTTTGTCGTCGCCGGGAAATTTTCTTCTGCCCATTGGCGCTAGCAAAAAGCCACCGTGGGGGTGGCTTTTATTCATTGATTTTTGCGAAAACCCCGGATGAACTTTCGTGTACCGGATGAATTTTCGAGCAGCCGAAACTATTTCGAATAACGCAGCACGACGCAGCCAGATGCGAGGGTCTGCGTATCGACAAGCTTTAGTTTCAGGCGGTCCTGTAGGAGGACGCCTTCCATCAACCTTCGGCCGCTGCCGGCGATGACCGGGTGAACCACGAAGAGATATTCATCGATGAGATCAAGCGCGATCAGTTGCGAAGCAAGATCTACACCGCCGGTCAGTAAAGGTTTGCCTTCTTCCTGTTTCAATTTCAGGATCTCCTTCTTGAGATCGCCACGAACGATCCGGGTATTCCTTCCTTTGGGCTTGTCCAGGGTTCTCGAGAAAACGACAATCCCTTTCATGGAGTCGAACGCCTCGGCATATTCGAGTGCGGCCGTTCCCGGTCCGCTATGGTTTTTCGCGACGTCGGGCCAGTAAGGGACCATCAGCTCATAGGTGGTACGTCCATAGATCAGCAGATCGCTCTCGCGCAGGAGCCGGGCAAAATAGATAAGTATGTCGTCGCTACCGTCTACTGTCGTGTGGTCTAAGCAGCCATCTATGGTAAGATTGATACTGTAAATTAATTTTCTCATTGGATGATTTTATTTTTGAGCACACCGCTGAACGGATGACAAGATAGTCCGAATTTACGCAAATGGTTTCCTAACTTTGTAAAAAGGCTGGTTACAATCCCGGGCCTTGTTCCGCATCTCATGTCAACCACCAATATTAACGCTATTACCGCAGCAGAACCGCAGCTGGCCTATACGCCGAGTGCTCTCCTGAATACGGTGGGAAATTCTCTTACCTCTCCCCTGCTCCAGAAGATCTTCGCCGCCAGGGGCATTTACCGGGCCGGGAAGGGAGTCAATTACAACGGTTCGTATTACGATATCCTCAAGGACGAGTTCAGCG
>JAICXX010000146.1 GCA_025934485.1 Chitinophagaceae bacterium | reverse complement strand
GTGACCCCCCCCCCCCCCCCCCTCGCCCGCCCCAAACCACACCCCCCCAACCCCCATAGGACACGCCTACTTAAGCCCACATACCCCGGGGCCCCCGGGCCGCCGCGGCCCCCATCATTCCGTTTTTCGTATTTTTGGGAAGCAAAAAGTATTCGTATGTACAAAACATTACTCACCGACCTGGCCGACAATATCCTCACAGTGATGATCAATCGACCGGATAAGCTCAATGCCCTTAACAAAGATGTGATGTCGGAGCTGGGAGAAGTAGTAGAGGAAATATACACGAACAAGGACATCCGCAGCGCCATCATCACCGGTGCCGGTCAGCGCGCCTTTGTCGCAGGCGCCGACATCTCCGAATTCCTCGGTCTCACATCCGAACAAGGCCGCGAGCTCTCCGCCAAAGGCAGCGAGATCTTCTTCCGGATCGCCTCCTCGCCCAAGCCCATCGCCGCGGCCGTCAACGGCTTTGCCCTCGGTGGTGGTTGTGAGCTGGCCATGGCCTGTCATTTCCGGCTTTGCGTGTCCACTGCGAAGTTCGGTCAGCCCGAAGCGGGCCTCGGTCTCATCCCCGGCTATGGCGGAACCCAGCGGCTCACGCAGCTCGTAGGTCGTGGCCGTGCCATCGAGATCATGCTCACCGGGCGCATGGTCGAAGCAACCGAAGCCCACATGATGGGACTCGTAAATTATATCGTGATGGAACCCGATGAGCTGCTCACCAAGACCCGCGAGCTCCTGTCGGTCATCAACGAAAAAGCGCCCCTCGCCATCGCCCGCGTGATCGAATGCGCCAATATCGCCGCCGGCGACGGTCTCGCGTACAGCAGCGGCAACAGCACCCACAGCACCCACCGCCATGGCGGCGCCAGCAGCAGCGGCGGCCGAACCACCAATAAAGCCGACGCATCCTGGGAACCCGATCCCTTCGGCGGCGAAGCACGCCCCGACGACAACAGCAGCTCGCTGCCCTCCGGCCTGCCCGGCGCCCGGGCCGATGGCTCCGGCATGAAGAACGGCTTCACCCGCGAACAGCAAGCCTTCGGCGAATGCTTCGCCACCATGGACATGCAAGAAGGAGCCAACGCCTTTCTCGCCAAACGCAAACCCCATTTCACCGGGCACTAAAAATATAACGCCGCCGGCGGAGCCGGCGGCCTCAAAGAACCCCCGCCGCTCCGCGGCGGGAGCCGCAGAAACAGCGGGAGCCAGAAAAATCCCTAACTCACGGGTATCGCCTGCGACGTCATCTCCTTCCCGGCGATCACCGGCAGACTGACCTGCAAGACCCCATCGACATACTTCGCCTGGATCTGCCCCGTGTCCACCGACTCATCCAGCGTGAAGCTCCGGACAAACCCACCGCGGCTGTACTCGCGATGAACCCAGTCCGGCCGCGGAAAATCCTCCGGCGGCACATAAGAGATCAGCAGCTCGCCGCCCCTTACCTCCAACTTAAAATGTTCCCTGATCCTCCCCGGCGCAAACACCAGCATCTCATAGCTGCTGTCCGTGCGGTGGATGTTTACGGCTGCTCTTTCCATTGAACGGGCATACAGGTGCCGTTCCCTGCCTCCCCCCTGATGATGGTGCTGATGGCCTTTTGCGGCCCATTGTGCATGATGATAGTTCATGTCTTACCTTTTAGCGGTTAAAAAAAATAGTCGTCCGCAGCGTTCACGCGGCGGCTCCATCAAGGAAGACGAACAAGCCCAAAAAATATTTTAAACAGAACCGGCAGCGGGAGGCAAAGAGTCATCAGCCGCAGCAGGCGGCTCGGACCTCGGCGCCATCCAGACTACAGGCTAAGGCCCCCAAACAACACGGGTCCGGCCGCGAATCCATGGGTTTTGAAAGGAGGACCAGATAGCCGTCACCCGTGTCTTTGATAGTCATGGCTAACTAAAAACGCGCCCGTCGTCGCGATATTTTATCCCTCCCGCTCAAACTCCTCCAGCTCCTTCAACAACTCCACCGCCCGTGCCAAACGCTTCGATCCCGCACTGCGGACCATCGCCGCGACCCATTTCTTCCGCCGTGCGTTCTCCACCGTGAAATTGAAATAAAGAAACACCGCCAGCCCCACAAAACCCAGGAATACAGGCACCTCGATGAAATAGAACAGCCGCCCCCCGGCCCGGATCATCCCATTGCTCACGAAAAAGCTTGCCCAGAAAGGCACCTGCAACCACGCCAGCCGGATATCCCGCAACATCGTACTCTGCATTCCTACCAGCTTCCGCTGCGTCTCCATCACACTGGCCGAATAAGAAACGCTTCGGATCACTGCCACATCCCGGATATACCCCACGATCCCGATCACCGTACACCCGCAAAAGACAGCAAAAGAGATCGCCATCACCGGTTGCGACCGGACAAGATACAAGCAGATGGCCATCAGCCACAGCCATACAAAACCCAACACGATACCCACGACACGCGACCGCACCAGTGGCCGCAGCTCGGCCCCCACCTTCTGTTGCTGCAGATCGGCGAAAAGCCGCCGGCTCAGCGACATCTGGCGCTCCAGCCGCCGATCGTACTCCTTCCATATCTGCTGAAACTCATCCATACTCATAAAAAAAAGTTTACCCGGCGGCGCCGCGTCAGTGCCCGCCCGCCATTAAAAATTGTTGTTTCAACCTCCCTTTGATCCTGCTGACCTTCGTCGCCACATTCGTCTCCGAAAGCCCCAGGATCTCCCCAATCTCTTTATAAGACCGCTCTTCGAGATACAGGATCATGAGCGCCTTGTCCAGCTCCCCCAACGACGCAATGAACCGCTGCAGCAGCTCGATGCGCTCTTCCAGTGGATCATCCGCAAAAGATCCGGAGCCTCCCGAAGCCCCGCCATCCGCGACCTGGACATCGGCATCCAGCGCCACCCGCACCCCGCCGGCACTGGTCTTTCGGTAAAACGAAATGGCTACGTTCAAAGCGATCCGGTACATCCATGTAGAAAATTTAAAGTTGGTGTCATAACGCTCCGCCGATCGCCACAGCTGATAGACCATCTCCTGCATCAGGTCTTCCCTGTCGCTTACATTGCGACAATAAGCGGCGCTGACTTTATACAGGATACCCCGATGCTCCTGTATCAGCTGCGTAAATGCGGCCTTATCCATACTCTATTATTCGCGAAGAAGGTTCGAAAAATCACAGCCCCGCAAAAAATTTTCTTGCGGGGCTGCGGAATGAGGCAAAAACAGTTAGTATCCGAATATCTCTTCGAGCGAAAGCGCCTTCACATCCCCCACCTTCCTGAGATCATCCAGCTTGACCTTTTTGTCACTTGCGACCACACAATAAGTATACGCTTTGCTGGCCAGCTCCTGATCATGAAAGGTCTTCACATCCCCCATCGTGAGCGTATCGAGCTGCGCATACTCGTCCTTCCGCTGATCGTAGTCGAGCCCCAGGCGTTTCGCCTCCAGGTAGGCGAACACGATGCCGTCTTGCGTAAACCGCTGCGTCTCGAGATCCTTCTTCTCGCTGGTCTTGGCCAGCTGAAAATTCTGGTCGGAAGCGGGCAGATGATCCAGCAGATCGTTCATCCCGCCAATGGCATCCTTCATCTTATCCGCCTGGCAACCGATATAAGCGAGGACATAGAAAGGGTCCGTCTTCTTCGCCGGCTCACCATAAACGGCATACGTCGCATAGGCCAGTGCCTTCGACTCCCGCAAGGTCTGGAAGACCACCGAACCCATCCCGCCGCCAAAATAATTATTGAACAGATCGACCACCGCCTCTTTGTGCACATCGTACGGGTCCGAATTCCTGATCCAGACGACCTCGCTCTGCACCATCTCGTAATTTGCAAACAACACCGTATTGTTCGACTGCGTCGCAAACGGGAAGCTGACTTTCGGCGGATAAGGTGTCCACTCCGCCGGCAAGGTATGCAGCTTCGTGATGTCCGCCGTAAAAGCTTCCTGTGAAAGCGGACCGTAATAGATAATGGTATGCGGATAGTCGAAAAGGCTATGTAACACACTTGTCAGATCCTCCGGTTTCAACGCATCGACCTCCGCGGCACTCAGCGTCGTATTAAAAGGATTCTTAGCCCCATACCGTGCATAGCTGATCAATCCCTGCATAATGGCGTTCTTGTTGAGTTTGTTGTTGGCGCGTGCCTTCATCAGCCGGTCCTTCAAAGCCAGCAATGCCACCGAATCGGGCTGGCAATTCCGCAACATATCTTCGAAAAGCGACACCGCCTTGTCGAAATTCTCCTGTAAACCGGTAATGCTTATCGTCGTGATATCATTGGTAGTGTTGACGCTGAAATTACACGCGATGTCATAAAAGGCCTTGCTGATCTCCGCCGTAGGATGCTTCGCCGTGCCCAGGTACTGAAGATAGGTCGCCGCCAGCGGCAGCAAGCGGTTGTTGAAATTACCCATGTCCAGCCGGTAGTAGAGATGGAACAGATCGTTCTCGGTATTGGGCACATATAACACGTCCGCGATCCCCGCCTTGCCACGACCGATACCGCCCTGGAAATCGAGCCATTGCGGCTTCACGTCGGACACCGGCATGGCCTCGACGGCCTTCACGAAAGCGCTCATCTTACCCGCATTGGTTTCTACCGGGGTAATAGGCGGCTTCTCGACCTTGACGATATTCCTGGGTTCGCCCTTGCGTTTATAGACCAGCACATAGTTGTCGCGGATATACTTGTTAGCCACGGCCACGATCTCCGCTTTAGAGATCCTGGCTTCCTCGTCGAGCTCGGCCACCTCTCTATCCCATTTCTCAGCCCGCGTTTGAACAAAAGATTCCACCAGATCATCCACGCGCGATTCATTTTTCTGCAAGCCTTCCAACAGACCGAGCTTGCCATTGGCCACGATAGCCTTCACGAGGCTTTCGTCGAAATCGCCCCTCTTCAGCTTCTCTATCTCCGCCATGATCAGATCTTTGACCTGCTCGAGACCCTGCCCCTGTTTCGCCGAGCCCGAGAATACCAGCACGCCATAATCTTTATACTGATAAAGGCCTGCCTGCGCCCCCTGCAGCTTCTGCTGTTTGTTCAGGTCGAGATCGAGCAACCCGGCCTTGCCATTGGAGAAGATATCGCCGATCAGGTCCAGCACCACGGCATCCCGCGTATCCACAGCCGGCGTCCGGAACCCGATCTGCAGGTTCTCCGCGCTGGGGCCATATACATCCTTCACCACCGGCGCCGTGAGATCCCTTTCGGGCGCGGGGTTATACAACTCCACGGGTTTTGGTTGCATATAGGCAAAGGCCCTGGCGATCTTCCCGATGAGCTCGTCGGGATCGAAGTCCCCCGCCATGATCACGGCCATATTATTGGGCACATAGAATTTCTGATAATAGGCGCGGATCGCCTTCAAAGAGGGGTTCTTCAGGTCCTGGATCGTGCCGATGGTCGTCTGCTGCCCATAATTATGCGTGGGGAAGATGCCCGACATCAGGGCTTCGTGTACCCGCACCCCATCGTTGTCGAGACCCCGGTTCTTTTCCTCATACACGGCCTCCAGCTCGGTGTGGAACAACCGGAACACAGGATCGCGAAAACGTTCCGCTTGTACGGCCAGGAGCTTATCCATGGCACCCGCGGGGACGTCCTCCTCATACACCGTCTCCTCCACGGAAGTATGTGCATTGGTACCCTGCGAGCCGATACTAGCCATCATCTTGTCGTACTCGTTGGCGATGGCGAAATGCGAAGCCAGACCGCTCACGCTGTCGATGCGATGATAGATGCGTTTCCGCAAAGCGGTATCTTTAGAGCTATTGTATTGCTCATACAACGCGTCGATCTTCTCCAGATAAGGCTTTTCCCTGGCCCAATCGAGTGAACCATAGGATTCCGTTCCCTTGAAGAGCAGGTGTTCCAGGTAATGCGCGAGACCCGTGTGATTGCGGGGATCGGTGTTGCTGCCCGCCCTAACGGCGATACGCATCGCCACACGCGGTTCTTTATGATTGGGGCTCAGGATCACCGTGAGACCGTTGGAAAGGGTATAGATCCTCGCCTTGAAGGGATCGTTCGTCACATACTTGTACGTGAAGCCTCCGGAGCTGGCTTCTTTCCATTCATACTGGGTCTCCTGTGCCCGGGCCACGACGGCGGCCATCAGAAAAACAACGGTGAGCCTGATCAATTTCATATTATGATTATATTGATAAACAATGGCGCAAAACAAGCAAATTTTGCCCATTTCGCCCCTGCCGTCCGTAAAAAACAATAAAGGTCTATCTTTGGACCCCAAAATATTCAAAAATGGAATTCAGGATCGAAAAGGATACCATGGGCGAGGTAAAAGTCCCCATCGATGCTTATTATGGCGCTCAGACTCAACGCAGTGTGGAGAACTTCCCCATCGCTCAGGACATCAACAAAATGCCAAAGGAGATCATCCGTGCCTTCGCTTACTTGAAAAAAGCAGCGGCCCTCACCAATCTCGATGCCGGCGTGCTTTCCAAAGAAAAATCCAATCTTATCGGCAAGGTCGCCGACGAGATCCTCTCCGGCGCACTCGACGCCTGGTTCCCGCTCGTCGTCTGGCAAACCGGCAGCGGCACCCAAAGTAATATGAATGTAAACGAGGTGATCGCCTATCGCGGGCACGTGCTCAACGGCGGCAAGCTCACGGACAAAGAAAAGGTCCTGCATCCCAACGACGACGTCAACAAATCGCAGAGCTCTAACGACACCTTTCCCACGGCCATGCATATCGCCGCTTATAAGATCCTCACCGAGCTCACCATCCCCGGCATCGAAGCCCTGCGCGATACCCTCGCCGCCAAAAGCAAGCAATACATGAAGGTCGTGAAGATCGGCCGTACTCACTTCATGGATGCCACTCCCCTTACGGTAGGCCAGGAGTTCAGCGGATATGTCTCCCAGCTCGATCATGGTCTCAAGGCTATCCGCAATACGCTCGCGCATCTCTCCGAACTCGCGCTGGGCGGCACCGCCGTCGGCACGGGTATCAACACCCCGCCCAACTATTCCGAAAATGTAGCGAAACATATCGCGAAACTCACCGGCCTGCCCTTTATCACCGCCGCCAACAAGTTCGAAGCCCTGGCCGCACACGATGCCATCGTCGAAGCCCATGGCGCGCTCAAGACCGTAGCCGTTAGCCTCATGAAGATTGCTAACGATATCCGGATGCTCTCTTCCGGCCCGCGTAGCGGCATCGGCGAGATACATATCCCCGATAACGAGCCCGGATCGTCCATCATGCCCGGCAAGGTCAACCCCACGCAATGCGAAGCCCTCACGATGATCGCCGCGCAGGTGCTTGGGAACGATGTGGCCATCAACATCGGCGGCGCCACCGGCCACTTCGAGCTCAACGTCTTCAAACCCGTGATCATCTACAACTTCCTGCATAGCGCCCGGCTCATCGGCGATGGCTGCAACAGCTTCAACGTCCATTGCGCGAAGGGCATCGAGCCCATCGAAGCCAACATCAAAAAACATGTCGACAACTCGCTGATGCTGGTCACTGCGCTCAATACGAAGATCGGCTATTACAAAGCCGCCGAGATCGCCCAAAAAGCCCACAAGGAAAATACGACGCTCAAGGAGATGGCCGTGAAGCTCGGCTACCTCACTCCCGAACAATTCGACGAGTGGGTTCGCCCCGAAAACATGGTCGGAAAACTCGACTAAACGAATCATGCCGCGCGCTGAAAGCGCGCCTTGAAAAAGCGGCGGGCCTCACAGCCCGCCGTTTTATGATGCAGATCCCCCTCCACATTGTCGCATCCGGCCCCCGGGCGGCATCCGGCAAAGTCCTAGCTTTGAGGAAAATAAAAGATATGCGCAAGCTAATTCTAAAAATGTCGATGACCCTCGACGGATTCGTCTGCGGACCAAATGGTGAAGCAAGCTGGGTTTTTAAAACCATAGATGAACAGTCCACGGCCTGGACGGTAGAGATGATCTCGAAAGCGGGCATCCACATCATGGGCAGTAAGACCTTTCATGATATGGCGGCGTGGTGGCCCACTTCCATGGAGCCTTTCGCCCCACCGATGAACGATATCCCCAAAGGTGTCTTTACGCAAAAAGGATTCACCGGTGCCGATCCAAAGCTGACGACCCATGCCGTCAAGGACGCACTGAAGAATCGGGAGCAAAAGGGCGACAAGTTGTCGTCGAACCCCGCGGGAGCCGAAAGCTGGGCACACCCACGGATCTTTGACGGCGACATGGCCCAGGCGATACAGACACTCAAACGGGAGCCGGGCAAAGACATCGTCGCACACGGCGGCGCCGGATTCGCCCGAAGCCTGGTGGCCACGGGGCTTATCGACGAATTTTTATTGCTGGTACATCCGGTCGCATTGGGCTCCGGTTTGTCACTGTTCGGCGGGCTCTCCCGGCCATTCGATCTGCAGCTAGTCGAGGTGAAGACATTCCCGCGAGGCACCGCGGCGCACATCTATCGGCCAGCCTAGCGGCTTCGACCCGGCCGTTGCACGCGACCATTTAATCCGCCGCCATAGCCCCTGTCCGCGACGCCTTGCGCCAACCCACAAGCGCCAGCACCAGCGCACCCGCCGACCACGCCAGCAATTGCCAGGTCACCAGCGGCCAACCACCCATATGAAAACATTGAACGCCGGCGAAGGTCCCTATCGATCCACCGAGAAAATAAGCCGTCATATACACCGTATTGATACGGCTATGCGCCTCCGGGTCCAGGGTATAGATCGTCGCGACATTGGTGACTTGCGTGGCCTGCACTCCGATATCGAGCAACAATACGGTCACGATCGTCGCGACGAGCCCACCCGGCATCGCCATCATTACCAGGACGCTGGTGATCATCAGGCAGGTCGTCAACACCAGGGACCGCGCCGGATGACGTTTGTCCGCCAGCTTACCGAATACCGGCGCCAGCAAAGCCCCGCCTATCGCGAGCACCCCGAAGAGTCCGATCTTATCGGCGCCATAATTGAAAGGCGCCCCACCGAGATGGAACGTCAACGTCGTCCAAAAAGAACAAAAGGTTCCAAATACCAGCGCCCCCAATGCCGCCGTCTCCCGCAATAGCGAAAAACGCCGCACCTGTTGCAAGACAGACCCCAGCAGACGGATATAGCTGCCCTCGAAAGCCGGCTTGATATTCGGCAACATCACCTGCAGCCCGATGCCCGCGAGCAACACCAACCCCGCCGATACGCCATATACCCATCGCCAGTTCAACCACGTCGCCACATACCCGCTCACGACCCGCGCGGCCAATATCCCCGTGAGTATACCCGTGAAGATGATGCCCACATTCTTGCCCTTGTTCTCCGGGTCCATCCCCGCGGCCATCGGCAGGATCACCTGCGCGATCACGCTGCCGGCGCCCACGCAAAGACA
This sequence comes from Chitinophagaceae bacterium, assembly GCA_025934485.1. Lineage (GTDB taxonomy): Bacteria > Bacteroidota > Bacteroidia > Chitinophagales > Chitinophagaceae > Puia. The sequence continues at coordinate 5,914 of JAICXX010000146.1, read as the reverse complement.
CATCGCATAGATCGCCATCAGCCCTTTCGCCGCGGCCATGCCGAGACACGAAGCGATCAGGAGCACAAGCAGATAAAGCATCAGCCGCTTCCGCGGAACCTTGTCACCAAGTGGGGTAAGAAAAAAAAGGCCCAAAGCATAGCCGCTCTGGGTCAACACGGATATCAGCCCTATCCTTCGCTCATCTACCTGCAGATCGCGCGCCATATCTTTCAATAAAGGTTGGTTGTAATATATATTCGCCACGCAGATGCCGGCCGCAACGGTCATCGTCACCAGTTGCGGCCTTGTCAGACCCTTTTTTTCCATGGCGCAAAGTTACAACTTCTGCACCTTCGATGTTTGCGTGGTACCGTCGCTGTTCCTCACGACGAAGACATATACGCCCGCAGGATAGCTGCTCAGATCGAAGCTATCGCCGGAACGGAAACCAGTGGATACCTGCAGCGCCCGGCCATCGATGCTCAACATCTGCACGGATCTGATGTCGTTCGAAGCAGCAGTGCCGGAGGTAATGGTAACCTGCCCATGTGACGGGTTAGGATAGAAGTTCATGCCGCCCCCGGTTGCACCAAAAGAAAGCCGTTGTACACTGGTATAGGAAACCGAGCCGTCCGTGCCAACCTGCGCGATGCGATAATAAGCATTGCCGCTGGCGGGGCTATACTGAACATAATTGTAATTGCCGGACATGGAAGGATTGCCCGAAACCTTTTCCGACCCGATGCTTTCCCAATCGGTACCATCCTGGCTGTACTGAACATCGTAATGGTCCGTGTTCTGCTGCGTCGCCGCGGTCCATTGCAACACGGCCGAATTGCCTTCAGCAGAAGCATTGAAGGAGCTGATATCGAGCGGCAGTACAAACATGGAAGTCTCCATGCTTACACCTACCATCCATGCATCACCGCTATGTTCGCCGGAGCCTGCCCAGGTGCTAACACCGCCGTCTCCACGCATATAGATGTGGAAGACAAGCTGGGTGATATTCGTACCGCTGACGAGGATAGAACCGGAAGCGGCGCCCGAACCCGTGGTGCTCGAAGGATGTGTGGCGTTATTGATAATGCTGGTGGGGGTCACGCTCAGCTCGGTGGAACCGGAAAGTTCGGTCAGCGTTACGCCGGGAGTTGCCAGGTACAGGTCACTGGTAAAACCCAGGGTGTTTCCGTTAGGCGCATAATAACCGCCGATACCCACGAGGTGCAACACCGGATCTGTTACCGGTACGTTGAATGTAAGGGTGAGATCGGCCATATAATAAGAACCGTTGGTCGGCTTGCCCGAATTGTAAAGACCCATAGCCGAGGTAAAGAGCTCGACCGCCATGTTGTTGTTGGTAGAGATACCGCTATTGATCGTCGACGGGATCGAACTGAAAACATTATTAGGTGCTGCGCTGATAAAATTCATGGTGTTGAAGATGGGCACACCCACTTCCGAACTACCACTATTATTATTGGTACCGCCAAAAGACACCGAAGCATTGTTGGTGGCCTGGCTTCTCAATAATGAATATTGTTGATTGCTGAGCGAATAGGTTACCGTGGTGGTAGGTGAGAAAGACACGAACGTATTACCGCTAGGGTTGTTCGTATTATTTTGAAAGGTCACCGTCTGGCTGGCAATAGTATATCCATTGGTAGCGGGTCCGCCGCCGGACGCCATTTCAAGCGCGGGTTGCGCCAGGAGAAAATGTCCTGACAAAATGCTGATAATCAGCAGGGTCGGTTTTTTAGGGTACTGCGGTCTCATTAGTCTACGGATTTACACACTGCGCGGCCCGGCCATCCGGGACTAGGAAAAAACCTTGATAGCACAAAGTAATAACCGATTCGAAATTTTCCTAATCTTGGATAATGGTTTCGCCCCATAAAGGACAAATTCTTCTATAACCTCCTATATATTAACCTTTAACGATGCAAAAAAAAATTTCCCACGGACTAGGACCATTTTCCCGATTGGGGATTTAACACCTCGTCCAGCAAGCCTTTGCCCTGGCATATGATTTTTCTTAAATGACCAAAACATCATCATGTCAGCAACTTTAATAGACGCAGTAAGATCGGTCTTCACCGTGGAGATGCAGAAAAAGATGTCCACCCTGCTCGGCGAAAAAGAGGACAACATTCATCGCGCCTTACATGGCGCCATCCCGCTGGTGGTCACCGACGTCCTCCACAAATCCTACAATCCGGAACTCACCGGGAAAGTAGGAGATCTCGCACACCAGGCCGCCGACGACGATCTTTTTGGCGAGATGCATCAGCTGACCACCGGCGCCGGTGGTCTCGTCCCCGGCAGTGTCCTGTTGAATAAGGGTGCCGACTATGCCAGGGCTCTTCTCGCTCTTCGCTATGACTCGGTGATCGCAGAAGTCTCCCGTTATGCCGGCGTCAGTTTGCCTACGGCGGGTTTCATCACGGGAGTGGTAAGTTTCGCCACCCTGGATGCCATCGGCCGTCACATGGCGACCTACAACCTGGACAGCGCCGCGCTCGCGCCATGGCTCCGCACCCAGACGGAAAGCGTCCGGCCCGCCACACCCTCCGGCCTGCAGGTCCGGAATGCTCTCGGTGTGCATCACTATCCATGGGAACCCGCCCGGCGACGTTCAGGCGGAGCCGTAGGCTACGTGATCCTGCTGCTGATCATCATCGCGGTGGGCATCTTCTTCCTGTATCAATATCATAAGACCCATACTACCGTCTTCACGCCCGCGCCCGCGGACAGCGCGGCCACAGCCCGCGATACCCTGGCGAAATAGGATCGGCTACCCCAGCTTCTGGCAGGCCGTAGCGGGCGATACAAAAAAAGAGGCGATGCAAATGTGCATCGCCGTTAGCATGCAGAGTTGACGCATAGTGTTGAAGGTGACTTTGAGTCGTTTTTCTCGTGACTTTTCAAATTACATAAAGAACTGTTCCGAAACGACCTTGCCATCCTTGACATGATAGATGCAAAGCTCCGTCATGTTCGCACGGCCGCGACCTTTCATGGTGACATCCATCGTCATCGTAACGGCGAAGGATTGGTCGGCGACCAGCGGCTCGGAAACGGTACAGCTGTGCATCTCTTCGACCATCTCGCCCCATTTTTTCCCTTTTTCGATAATGGCGTCCAGACCGTGTGTCTCCTTTGCGAAGTCGTCCGTGCCATGCGGTTCAATGCTCACCGCATCTTCGGCAAACAAATCCTTTTGCGCGCCTTCGAAATCGCCTTTCCGGCAATCTTCTACTAGACGGTTGGCAATCTCTGCCGTCGTCATGGTTGTGGTGGTTGTTGACATAAAAAAATATTTACTTGAAAGTTACTGAACTTCGTGCAACATTAACCGGCTAATTCGCGACAAAGCTAGAACAAGCCAATTCTATGCTCGCCAACTACTTCAAGATCGCCTTGCGCAATCTCCGCCGGAACAGGTTCTTTTCCGCCATTAATATCCTCGGCCTCGCCATCGGCCTGGCCGCCTGCCTGCTCATCGCCGCCTATGTCCGCGATGAGACCCATTACGACCGCTACCCCCAAAGGGCCGCGGACATCTATCGGGTAAACCTGGGCGTTTCAGGCACCACCCAAAACGACTACCCCATGGTCGATGTCGCCGTAGGCCCGGGCATGGCCGCCGCCTTCCCCGAGATAGAAGCGTGCACAAGGCTTACACGGGTAGGGGAAGTCTTTGCCCAATATGGTACCCGGCAGTTTAAAGAAACGAAAGCGGTCTTCGTCGACTCCAACTTCTTCAGCATCTTCACCCAGGACTTTCTCGAAGGCGACATCCATACCGCCCTCACCCGGACTAATAGCCTCGTGGTAACCAAAGCCTTCGCCACCAAATACTTCGGCGACGAACCCGCCCTCGGCAAAATCATCCAGCTGCAGAACTACGGGCCCTGCAAGATCACCGGCGTCATCTTCGGCATGCCCGAAGAATCCCATTTCCATTTCGATGTCTTTATCAGCTTCAATACCCTCCACTTCAAAGAATATACCTGGAGCAATGTGGGCTACTACACCTATGTCCTCCTGCGGCCGCACACCGACCCCAAAAAACTCCAGGCCCAGTTCCCACGTCTCGTGGCCAAATATGCCGTCCCCGAGATCGCCCGAGACATGGGCGTTCCCCTGGCCGAAGCCAGCAAGGCCGTCAACTCCTTTGTGTTCTCGCTCACCCCCCTTGCCGCCATCCACCTGCATTCCGACACTAAATACGAGCTCGAGGCTAACGGTAACAGCCGCTATATCCTGATCTTCTCCGCCCTCGCCGTCTTTATCCTCCTGCTGGCCTGCGCCAACTTTACCAATCTAAGCACGGCCGGCGCCGCCGGCCGCGCCCGAGAGATCGGCATCCGCAAGGTCATGGGTTCGCTCAAGACCCAGCTGCGGACCCAGTTCCTGGTCGAATCCATCCTGCTCACCGCCTTCTCCATGCTCCTGGCCTTCCTGCTGGTCTTCCTCCTGCTGCCATTGTTCAACCAGGTCGCCGGAAAACACCTCTCGTTCATCAGCTTTCTCAGTCTCCCCGCCCTTTTGGCCGCTGCCGGGCTCACCATCCTCGTCGGCGCCCTCGCCGGCGTCTACCCCGCCTTCTTCCTGAGCGCCTTCAACCCCATCAAGGTGCTCAAAGGCGCTGGCGTGCTGACGAATCGCAAAAGCATGCTCCGCAGCGGACTCGTGGTATTTCAATTCGTAGTCTCCATCGCGCTCATCGTAGCCACGCTCGTGGTGTACCGCCAGCTGCGCTATATGCAGGATAAACGCCTCGGCTATGATAAGGATCAGGTCCTTTATATCCAGGACGCGAACCTCCTCGGCGACAACCAGGAGGCCTTCCGTCAGCAGCTGCTGCTCGACAAACGCGTGACCAATGCCAGTCTCAGCTGGTGTGTACCCGGCACCGGCAGCATGAATGGTACCGAGATCTATCCTCGCCGTGACGATGCCGCTAACGGCGGCGGCGAGATCCACACGAATATCTATCAGATCGACTACGACTATGTCCCCACCCTTGGCTTGCAGATGGTAAAAGGCCGCAACTTCGCCCGCGGCTTTCCCACCGATTCCACCGGCGTGCTGATCAACGAGACCGCCGTGAACGATCTCGGCTGGGCCCACACCGACCCCATCGGCAAGATCATCGTCCGCTCCGGCCGTACCGAATACCATGTGGTAGGCGTCGTCCGCGACTTCCATTATGTGTCGGTAAAAGAAAGGATCGCCCCCCTCCTGCTGTTGCTGGGCCGCAACCACGGCGGCATCCTCGTCAAGGTCAATACCGTCGACGTCGCCGGCTTCCTCCGCGACACGAAAAAGGCCTGGGCTTCTTTTAGTCCCGCCGGACCTTTTAGCTATTATTTCCTCGACGATCATTTCGCCACCATGTACGCCGCCGAACAACGCACCGGCCGCCTCTTCTCCGCCTTTACCGTGATCGCCATCCTCATCGCCGGGCTCGGGCTTTTCGGACTGGCCGCCTTTATGGTCCAACAACGCACCCGCGAGATCGGCATCCGCAAGGTCCTCGGCGCCTCCGTAAGCTCGGTCCTCGTGCTGGTCTCGAAAGAATTCCTCGTCCTCGTAGGCTTCGCGTTCCTGATCGCCATCCCCCTCACGTGGTGGGGCATGCAGCAATGGCTACAGGAATTCGCCTATCGCACCACGCTGGCCTGGTGGATCTTCCCCATCGCCGGCATCGCCGCCCTGATCCTCGCCATGATCACCATCAGTACGCAAGCGGCCCGCGCCGCAACCGCCAATCCTATCGATAGTCTTAGAAACGAATAAAGTATAGACCACACTATGCTAAAAAACTATCTGCGCGTCGCCCTGCGCAACCTCCGCCGGAATAAATTCGCCGCCGCCATCAACATCGGCGGTCTCGCCATCGGCATGGCCGTCGCCATCCTCATAGGTC
>JAICXX010000154.1 GCA_025934485.1 Chitinophagaceae bacterium | reverse complement strand
ACAAGACCGGTAGTGAGAGCGGCGTATAGAAAAAACTTCTTCATACGAAATTATTCAAAAAGCCAGTCGAGATTCTTTTTTCCAGGTTCATCGAGGCCTGCGTCATAGGTTCCGGTGACCCTTTGCGGTTTTACGAACCCCAGGACCAGGCATAGGCCTTTCCCGAGTTCCAGCGTATGCTCGCCGGGTTTGAATGACCAGGCGTGGACGTTGACGGCCGGCATGCCGGTGAGCAGCAGCGCATGGGCGATCCGGGGTTCGGCCTGGCCGTAGTCGTTGGCACTGGCGTCGGTCTCCAGCTGCGGGGGCGGCAAGAAAGCCTTTTCCTTTTTATCGAAAAATCCGATGAGCAAATCTACGGGTTCGGTGCATGTAAAATGTATCGTCGTGCCGCTGTTGCGTTGGGTGGCTGTCGAGTATGTCAGGGCGTGCAGACCCTCTAGCGGAGTGGCCACGGTCCGGATGATCAGGCTGGTGTCGGTAAAGGGCCGGGCGCCACTGTCGAGGGTATAATAAGATGGATTGTTCAGCTGGACGGTCGCCGGTTCAAATGCGGGTGGCGCCGTGGCCCGGTATCCGGGTGTATGGAGCGAGTCGAGGTGGGTGCGGAAATGGTTCAACTCCTCTTCATAAAGCGGCAGGAGTTCCTTCCAGGTGATAAATCTTCCATTCGCACCGCGGATGGGAATCTTCCGTTGAGCGGTCTGCATGCTGTTCGCATACCGATATGCGGGGGTGGCCAGGTGGGTCAGTTCGCGAAAGGCGTCGCCACTAGCCTCGAGGCTGCCGAGGGCATTGGTGAGGTCGGCCAACCTACCGGAATAATTGTATTGTAATACGAAAAGTGCGGCCTGCGCCTTGCAATCGTAGAATTCGGCCAGTTGCCGATAGCAGCGCATGTCGTTAGCCAGCCGGCGGAACTCTTCGCGGTTCTTTGTGATATGGGGAGCGGCGCGATCGATAGCATCGACGGCCTCCTGTCCTTCTGTTCTTGTAGAATTGATGACGTCGATGGGGGTTTCACCTTCGTGCGGGAGATGTTTTGCTTCTTTTGCTGCGTAGTCCTTCAGGCTTTCGCCGGGAGGGCCCTCGGACTCGTACAAGAGGGTAAAGAGTCCATAACGTTCGGGGTCGATGAGCTGGGTCATGAACATACCCAGCGTAAGCGTCTGGCGGTTGCCGTCCGTGATCCCGAAGCGACGCAGCAGTTTTGGCGAGATCTCGCCGGAGGCTTCGTAGGCATCGAGGATGGCGTGGCCGGTAGCGGTATCGCAGCCATATTTTTGGGCGAGCTGAGCGGACCAGTATACGATCTCTTCATTGCGGGGGCGGTTGCTGTTCCAGGCGTAGCGGGCCCAGGCCTTGTACCAGATCCAGTCGCGGTCCATTTCGAGAAGTCTCGTGCCACCCGGGTCTTCCGGCCAGGGGGCGGCGCTATGTACGGTGCCCCTGGGTTCCGTGGTCCCAGCGTCCGGGTCGGGCGCTTTCGATGTACCGGGTGTCACGCTGTCCGCGCTGTAGGGCCAGTCCCAGTAAGAAGCCTGGGGGTAGAGGTGGAGGCTATTGGCATGATAGACTTCGTGCATGGCCTGTACGCAGCGTTGGATGAAATCGGGGGAGCCATAGCGGAAGGGTTCCAGGTTGGCGTTGATGTGGATGTTTTCGATGAGACCGGTGCTGAGGCTGGCGAGCTTGCGATGGAGCTCTGCCCAGGAGCCGTGAGGCGTATACGTTGTCAATGCTTCGCCGGTGTATTTTGCTTCCACGTATAAATTCTTGTACAGGGGGCGGGCCGCTTCGAGGTCGGCGGGGCCATCGGTATCGTGGGCGCGGAGGACGAGCGGTGGCTCGTCGGTGCGGCCCAGGGCGCGAAGCCCATCTTTGACGCCGGGGATAATGGTTTTGGTGAGCCAGTCGATGTCGTCCTGCCCTACCCCTTCCATGGCTTCGCCCAGCGTGAACATGAGGCCCACGTTGGGATATTTTTCTACGAAAGCGGCAATGGATTTGCGGGTATAGTCGGCGATGATGGGAATGATGTGACGGTTCCGGTCCTGGGTCTTGAGGTGGTTTTTTTCGGCAAAGGGTTTCGAGACGATGATGTTGTAAAAGAGCTGGATGACCCAGATGCCTCTTTTATCGGCCTCGGCCGTGAGCCAGTGGTACATCTCTTCGTTCTTTTTGAAGGTCGCGTCGTCGACTTCGACGGCATAGGGGTAGTCGGGTAGTTTTACCAGCGAGGCGAAAGGATGCCCGTTCCACAGGTAGAGCGTATTGAGGCGGTTGTCGACCATCGAGTCGAGGTATTTTGTCCAGAGGGCCTTGTCGTAAAACCAGGGAAAGTTCTGCGGCGTATAGGGGTATTCGTAAGGACCGCGACCGGGCAATAGCGTAGGTTTCTGGAGACCGATGCAGGAACCACGGAGGACCATATTGGGATGATCGGATACATGCAGATGTGCGGGGTAGCCGCTGGTTTTGATGCGATCCGCCAGGTCGAGACAACCATAGAGGGCGCCTGAGGCATCGGAGGCCGTGATATGGACACGGTTGCCCCTGACGTCGATGGTATAGGCTTCTTTTTGCGGGTTGGAGTGGTCAAAGCTAATAAGAAGGCGGAGGCGCCTTCCGGCGGCCTCCGTCAAACGTTGTTTACCAAATTCTACCCGTGGCTGAGCGGCGCAGAAAAGATAGGACAACGACAGTATGGTACAGAATACAACTTTCATCAAAAGCCGGGATTTTGCGGATACGTATTCGTCAGGCCCTGGATCTCTACAAGTGGGATCGGGCGTAGATAATAGTTGGGATTAAAGTTGGTGATATCCGGATTATACGCGGCAATGCGGGTCTGTAGTTTTTGGGTGCGTTTAAGGTCGAACCACCGCATGTACTCGCCGCACAGCTCCCGAGCCCTTTCGTCGAGGATGAAGTCGAGGGTCACCTGCGACGGGGTGATCTGCATGTCGGCGGTGTGATCCACGGGTGCTTTGATGGCGGCGCGGGTGCGCAGCACGTTGATCAGCTGGGCTGCTTCGGTGGTATTCTGAAGACCGAGGTCGGCTTCCGCCGCGACCAGGTATTCTTCGGCGAGCCGGAAGACGATCACATCGAGGTAACCGGGATAGGTGGTGAGACCGGTTTTTGTCAGCGAATCAATATATTTCGTCAGCACGACATAATGATCGCCGCCGGTGTTACTGATGGTGCCGTCCGGATTATAGGTCGAGTCGACCCCAAAACAAGCATAAGGTAAGAATGCCCTGTTAGGTATCGTGTGTTTGCTGATCAACATAGCGGTGTCGCCGATGTTCATTTTATGGCCTACGATGCTGGCATCCTTGCCCCACTTTTTCGCATCGGTGGTTGTCCAGGTATAGGCCTTGTTGCAAAGCCAAACCTGCTGGAAAGACGCCGCATACCGCGAGTCGATAGTATCATTGTAAAAGTTTAGCAGAGCGCGGGTAGGCATAAAGCGCCTATTCTTCTGGTCGTTGCCATACGACATGCTCAACGTCAAACCGGGAATCGAGGTTCCGCTATAGCCGGAGTAATTCGTGAGGAACCACATGTGTGTGCGGTCCGCATTGCCGTTGATATCGATGGTGGTGTTCGTCGAGAAGCTGGCCCAGAAGATCGCCTCTTTGTTCATTTTCTGGTTGCTGTTGGCAAGCCTGTTCTTGGGGTTCCACATATCCGCATAATTGGGATAGAGGGAGAGGTTATAGGCGCTCTGGTTGTTGATGATGTCCATAGCCAGATCGTGTGCCGCCTGAAAATCGCTTTGTGCATTGGCAAACGAATAATATGCGCGGGAAAGATAAGCTCGGGCGAGCATGGCCTCAGCGGCCGGTTTCGTAGCGCGGCCGAACTCCCATGCACCGCCGGACACGTGAGCTACACCGGAAGCGGCAGATTGGGCCGGCAGGTTGGCGACGGCAAATTGCAGATCGCTGATGATCTGCTTATAGAAATCCTGCACGGAGCTAGGGTTAGCGGTGAGCTGGACCGTGGTGGTCTCTACGGTATCGAGGATAGCGCCGCCGAATTGTTCTACCACCCACCAATAATAGAAGCCGCGAAGGAATTTTAGCTCGGCGATCCGCATATTCTTCTCGATGGGATCAGTGAAGCCGGCGTTGTTGATACGGCCGATGCCTGCATTACATACGTTGATTGCCTTATAGAGTGTGGTCCATACGCCTTTACAGGGATTGGAAGCGGACGTGAAATTCTGGTATTGCGTGATGTCGATATCATAAGATACCTTGTTATAATTGTACCAGAGATCGGTGCCCGGCTCGGAAAGGAACAGGCCATTCTCATCGCTGCCATAGAGATAGGGGATATAAGAATAGGCGCCGTTTACGGCAGTCAGGAACCCGCCGGGTGTGGACCAAACGGTTTCGGGCGAGGGGTTGGTGGGATCGTATTCCACCAGTTTTTTATTACAGGACAGCAGGCCTGTGAATCCCAAGATGAGGGCCAATACGGTGAGCTGTTTATTTTTGGTTTGCATATGTGCTTCGTTAGTATATTTATTAATGTGCGGGATATCCGCCTTTCCGAAATTTAGCGGATCTCCCGCAAACCGCTAATGTCTGTCCTTCGGACGATCCGCCTCCGGCGGATCTAGAATCCGATGGTAAGGCCGCCGACGATCTGGCGGGATAGTGGGGAATCTTCGGCTCCGGCCCTTTCCGGATCATAGTCTTTGATGAGATGGTTTTTTGCTTTTACAAAAATATTGTTGACCGTGATATAGGCCCTGAGATTGGACATAAACGCCTTTTTCAATAGGCGGGATGGCAGGGTATAACCGAGGGTCGCTGTTTTGATCTTCCAATAAGAACCGTCGATATACTCGAGTGTCGTCGAGCCCGGTATATTGGTAAGTGTCTCATTGGCCATCGGCGCCGGGTAGTCGTTGGAGGGATGTGTCGGCGTCCAGTAATCGAAATAGCCCGGAGCATTGTTCCCCTGGCCGGCGGGGTTATAGCGGCCGGTGATATTATCCTGGATCATCTGTCCCCACCGGATGATGGCGTAGACGGTGAGATCGAACTGTTTGTAGATAAAGGTATTCTGGAAACCAAGCGACCATTTGGGGACCTGCGAGCCGATATAGGTCCGGTCGCTGTCCGGTTTAATATGGTGGTCGCCGTTGAGATCCTTTAATTTGATCATTCCGGGTGCAAACGGAGTCGTCCCGAAGCTATCGCTGGCGGCTACAGAGGCTTCGCCGTTTTGCCAGATACCCTGCTTGATGTAGTTATAGTAAGAATGTATGGGATGGCCAAGAAGCAGTGAATTTACTTCCGCGTTCGAGCCATCGATAATATTAGTACCGTTTATTAATTTGGTAATCCGCTCACGGTTGGAGGAGAAGCTAACGGTGCTCAACCATTTAAAATTATGTCCATCGATGTTGCGCGTGTTCAGTCCCACTTCAACGCCGCGGTTTTGCGAGGAGCCCACATTCTGGTAGGTACTCTGTACGCCGAGGTTGGGTGGCAGCGAACGCAGCAGCAGGATATTGGACGTATTCGTATTGTAAACATCCACGGACATATCGATGCGGTTCTTGTATAAGCCCAGGTCTAAGCCCAGGTTAGCCGTCTTGGAAATTTCCCAGCCCAGGTTCTTGTTGCCAATGGTGGTGTTGAAGATATACGCCGGCGCGGGTGTATTCTCAAATCCCATTTGCTGTACAAGGAGGTAAGATTGTGTCCCATAGGGGTTGATGCCGGAGTTACCGGCGATTCCATAGCTGAAACGTAGTTTGAGGTTCGATACGGCGTTGACATTCTCCATAAACCGCTCGTCGCTGATGCGCCAGGCGGCGGCAGCCGAAGGAAAGTTGTATGTTTTATGCCCCTGGGAGAGTACCGAAGCACCGTCATACCTGTCCGTGACATCCAAAATGTATTTGCCTTTATACGCATAGTGTAACCGGCCCGCATAGGACATGTTGTTGGTTTGGGTGTAGCCGGACGAAATATATCGGGACGATGAATTCGCGGCGAGCAGGTTGTGAAATAGCAGAGAGCTATAGACAAATCCATTGCCGCTGGCAAAATAGGATTCACTGATACCCTGTGTATAGGTGGTAAGGCCAGTGAGGGCAAAGGAATGGTCGCCAAAATCCTTGTTATAGGTCACAATATTATCCCACTCGTAGAAGCGGTTGTTCGTATTGTTAACGCTGGCGTACATGTATTTGGTATTGATCTCCTCCAGCGAGGAGGAGTCGAAGAACTGTCCGCTCCGGCCCGAGCTGAAATTAGCGCCGAACCGGGTGGTATAGTTCAGCCCCTTGATCGGGTTGATATCGAGGTGAGCATTGATGGTCGTTTGGGTGGTCAGGTTGTTATTGGTGGCGATCAGCGGTCCACGGTTATCGGAAAGCGGGCTCATAAGACCGGAGTTTCCGGCGATCGGATAGACCACAATATGACCGGAGGAATCGTAGGGTGTCCCCAGGGGGGTGGCAATCTCGGCCAGCGAATAGGGGTCGGAGGACCGGGTGTTTATATTGCTGGTGACGAGGGCCGCCTGTACGCCTGTTTTGAGCCAGGGGCTGAGGGTTTGGTCGACGTTGAGCAATAAGTTGTACTGCTTCATATTATTAAACTTGACCATCCCGTTATCGCCGTAGAATCCCCCGGAAAGGTAGATCTTGCTTTTATCCGTACCGCCGCTAACGGAAACATTATGGCTTTCGCGGAGTCCGTTTTGGGTGACGAGGCCGACCCAGTTAACCCATTGATTGGCTTGAATAGCCGCCAATTCACCCGCAGTAAAGATCTTGGAGTCGTCTGCCGGGGTGCTCCAGAGGCCCTTGGCCTTATAGGCGGCCCGCCGAAGGTCGACATAGCTTTGGCCGCTGCGGGGATGAGGATACTGTACGAATCCATTGGTGCCCATGTAGCCGTTGTAGTTGACTTTAACTTTACCGGATGTGCCATGTTTTGTCGTTACAATGACGACGCCATTGGCGCCCTGAGAACCGTAGATGGCGGTCGACGAAGCATCCTTAAGGAATTCGATAGATTCGATGTCATTGGGGTTGAGGTTTTTGGGATTACCACCTTGAATGCCGTCGATAATATAGAGGGGAAGCGAGGAACCGCTCACGGAACGGGTACCGCGGATATGGATACTGTCGGCAGCGTTCTCTTTGCCGGACGTCACCGTTATATCGGCGCCGGGGACCATGCCTTCGATAGCCGCCAGCGGATCGTTGGTGGGCGAACGGACGATATCGGTTGCTTTTACCACGGAGATGGCGCCGGTGAGATCGCGTTTTTTCACCGTTTGGCCATAACCGATGACCACGACCTCATCCATGCTTTTGTCGGCTTTTTTCAAGGCGATGTGCATGGAGGCCGGGGAGGCACCCGGACGAAGATCGACGGGTTCATAGCCAATAGAAGAGAAATGAAGGACCATGCGGCCTGCTGCCACGTTTGCCGGTGTATTTAAGTGAAAAACACCGGAGTTGTCGGTACTAGTAACACTCGCCGGATGTCCCTTAACGGCGACGGTGACGCCGGGAAGGGGTTGTCCTGTACCTTCGTCGACCACCGTACCGGTGATCGTGCCTTGCTGGGCCATAGCCACGGAGCAGGCCAGCAGCGGGAGGAGCAGGGTCCATAAGAGTCGTTTTGATGTTTTCGCGTTCATATAGCAATTGTTATAGTTTTAAAAATTTGGCCGTATCCCGCCTTGTGCGCTGGATTCGTAGGCCGCTTCTACACAGGCCATCGTATAGATGGCGTCTTCCACGGAGTTATCGGGGCGTTCGATGGACCCTTCGGCTGCCAGCATGAGTTGTGACATCGAGCCGATAAAGGCATGGGGGAACCAGCTGCCGGCGATCTCGAGGGTTCTCCACTCGCGGGGTTTACCGTTCTCCACCACGCAGTATTCGAAGCTGTCGGGGACGCCGTGGGGGTAGTTCATGAGCACGCCCAGCCGGATCTTGATCGCGCCGCGGGTACCTTCGAGCTTGATATAGGAATGTTGCTGTTGTAATCCAAAATCATGGCTATGGTTGGTGAGGATATTGGTGCGGATCATGGGACCATAGTCCATGATAATGCTGGTGCGTACGGATGCGAGCTCGGGCATGCCGGGATGCTGGACGGTCTTGGCATAGATGCTTTCCGGATTACCAAAGAAGGTCCGGACAAGGTCGATATAGTGGATGCTATGGTAGAGTATCTCCACCCGGGGCAGGGAGTACAGGAATTTCCAAAGATGCCAGGGCGTATACACGTTGACGTTGACCTCGATGTCTACCAGGTCGCCGATGAGGCCCTGGGCGAGGATATGGCGGGCTGCGTTTATAAACGGTGCGTAGCGCAGCTGGAAGTTGACGCCGGCCGTCAGGCGATGGCTGCGGGTATGATCCAGGATCTCGCGGGCCATGGCCAGGTCGTCGCCCATGGGCTTCTGGAACAGCACGTGAGCGCCGTCAGGCAGTTGCTGCAGTACCGGCAGGATCTGCGAGCCGGGAACGGCCACGTCGAAGATCACGGAGCGGGGGCTACGGTCGAGCATATCCTGGGGGGTCAGATAGACCAGGGGGATATCGAATCGTTCCGCGGTACGGAGCGCTTTTTCTCTGTCCGTATCATAGATCCCTGCCACCCAAAAACCGGCCAGCTTGTAAGCGGGCAGGTGGGCGTCATTGACGATGCCGCCGGCGCCGATGAGGATGATCGGCTTGGGATGACGCGGCAGGGGGCTATTGGTCTCGATGATCATGCGGTTCAATTTATCTAATGACTTATTGCGGCCTGGGCGCCCGCGACGCCCATCATTATCCCGGCGATCACCAGGATGATGATCCCGGTGGCGTTCCACCGGGTGGTCGCGGCCGATACTCCTTTCCATTCTTTAAAATAATAACCCCACAAATTGCTGGCCACGACCATGAAGGACATGTGAATGGACCAATTTGTAAAGCTATAAGGACCCATATAGAAAGCGGCCATGCCGTAAAACACGAATTGGAGGTACCAGAGTACGCCGATGAGCGCGCTAAAGGCATAATTGCTGCGGAGCGTGCCGGCATCACCCGCCCGGCGGTAGTCGGAAAAGGTACGGTTGCGCCGGTTCATCACTACGGAATAAAGCAGGTTGACCGTGATGCCGCCGAGCAATTCGACGAAGAACACCGGGGATGCAGCCCACACGGGGCTAGCGCCGGCAGCGATAGCCTGCTGGCGGATCGGGTCTCCGGTGCTGATGCCGAAAGCAAAACAGGCCCCCAGGACGCCGGCGGCAAAGGCGATAAGGATCCCTTTTTTAAATTGGAAGCCGGCTGAACCCTGCTGCCGTTCCTTATCCCGCCGCATCCCGGCTTTACCGCAAACGACGATGCCGACCAGTGAGAGGGCGACGCTCACCAGGGTTATCTTACCTGCGGGTGTGGCGAGGACCTCGGTGATGCGGCCGGAAGCGATGATCGGCACCAGGGTACCAAGGGACGACAGGAAGCCGGTGGCGATAGTGAAGCCCAGCGCGAGTCCGATGTACCGGACGGCCATTCCCCAGGCGAGACCACCTACTCCCCAAAGGAATCCGAAAGCATAGGTAACTGCGAGCGTAGAAAAGGGGATCCGATGCAGGACGGCAAACAAATGCGGGGTGGCGAGCAGGGCCAGCAATAGCGGCAGGAGCAGCCACGCGACGATTCCCTGAACAGCCCACAGGCTTTCCCAGGCCCAGCCTTTGATGCCTTTCAGGGGCACATAGCTGCTGCCGGCGGAGATGCCGCCCAGGATGAGCATGCTTAAACCAATGATCAAGTTCATACGGCGTAAAACTGTGTTGCGTTTCTATACAGTATCTTCTCCTGATCTTTCGGGGTCAGGTATTTTGCGATAACGGTACGGTAAGCGGTCCAGGTCTTTTCATAGGTTCCGGCAAGGAGGGAGACAGGCCAGTCGCCGCCGCAGCAGCAACGATCCACGCCAAAGTGATGCAAGGCGAATTCGATACAGGGTTCCAGATCGCCGGCCGTCCAGCCGGTTCCCTTGCCCGCGGCGGTGCCCAGGCCCGAGATCTTCGCATAGAAACGGTCGTGGCCGGCGGCTTCCTTCATAAGCACTTCCCAACGCTTATCCTGTTTAGCCATCGGCGGTTGGTTGAGATGATCGAAGATCATCCTCAGCTTTGGCCATTTCGCCGCCACCTTTAGCGCCGTTTCGATATGCGCCGGCAATATGCCCACCAGGTCATAGGGTATGTCGTGACTCGCCAGGAGGCCGAGGCTTTCCAGCACGGTATCCTGCAGCAGCCAGTTCGGATCCGCCTCGTCATGGATCAGATGACGGACGCCTTTCAGGAGCATTCCCGGCCGGTAGGCCGTGTCGATGATCCGGGCGGTGGCTTGGGGATCCTGCAAAGGCAACCAGCCGACTACCCCTCCAATCCAGCGGTGTTTTTGTGCCGTTTTCACCATCCAGGCCGTCTCCTCCAAACTATTCGCTGCCTGGACCAGGATGCCACCGGTTATGCCGGCCGCCAGGCGCGCGGATTCCAGCTCATCGAGTTCATAGGTTCGGTTAAGGATAGACGTGCTCCCCTTTAGCCAGGGATAGTCTACCTGTTCCAGGTCCCATACATGAATATGTGTGTCAATTATGTTTTGCATTCGTGAAATTAAGACAATCCGAACTGAGCATCGATCAGCTGGTTATGTTCTCCCAGCAACGGCGCTCCGCGGTCCGAAGCCGCTATCGCGCCATCTATCCTGATGGGGCAACGGGTCGTGCGGATCGATAATCCGTTACTGGTTTTCACTTTTAGTTCCATGTTCAGGACCTTATAGCCGATCTGTTGCATGAGGTCATGATAATCCATCACTTTCGCACACCAGATATCGGCAGGCTGAAGGACCGACAGCCATTCATCGGCAGTTTGGGTTAGCAGGTGTCCGGCCAGCATTCCTTTGATCTCATCGCGGCGGTCGAACCACTCTGCACTGTTAGTGTACTTTTCGAGTGGAGGGCATTGCAGCAGTCGCGCTAACTTAGGAATATCTCCCATGGCCAGTGACAGGTAACCTTCCCGGGTCTTATATATGCCATAAGGGGCCGGGATGTAGGCATTCCCATTGCTGACCTGGCTCCGCTGCGGCAGTTGCCGGCCGTCGTTAAAATGACACGTCAACACTTCGAACTGAAAATCGAGTACGGCTTCCATCATGCTCACCTGGACAAGTGCGCTGCGACCCGAGACACCGCGGCGATACAAAGCCGCGAGAATACCCTGCGTGAGATAGGTGCCAGCGAGAATATCGACTACGGATACGCCCATGGGTGTAGGCCGGGCATTTTGGTTATTGGAGAGCCAGGTGAGACCCGAGAGGCCCTGTACGAGCAGGTCTTGTCCCGGCAGGTCTTTCCATGGTCCTTCCGTGCCGTAGCCGCTTACTTCTCCATATACGATGTCCGGTTTTATCTCCTTTACTTTTTCATAATCCAGCCCGATACGTTCCATGACGCCGGGCCGGAAGTTATGCAGCACGACGTCGGCATGACGGATCAGTTTTTTTACTTTCTCCAGGTCTTCGGCGTTCTTGAGATCGGCCGCATAGCTTTGTTTGTTGCGGTTGATCGCATGGAAGATCGTGGATTCGCCTTCGATACGGGTATCGGAAACGTATAGTTGCCGGCAGATATCCCCGATTCCCGGCCGTTCGATCTTGATGACCCGGGCACCCATATCTGCCAACCTCAGTCCGGCAGACGGCCCGGAAAGGAATTGACTAAAATCGACGACGATGATATCCTGCAATAAATTCATGGACATTGGCTATTTTAATAATTCCATTACTATTCTTTCATTATCCTGTCCCAGCGAGGGAGCAGGTTTCCCCGAGAACAACCGCCGGCCGTCGATCCGTATCGGACAACGGGTCGTCACCAGGCTTTTACCCCTTGCCGTGGTGATCGCCTGCTCCATTTCCAGGATCTTATATCCCTGATGCGCGGTGAGCTTTTTCCAGTCGAGCACTTCCATGGCCCACATGTCTTCCGCATGGAGCCGCTCGAGCCAATAGGATGTTGGTTGTGCGGCGAGGTGTTGCGCGAGCGTTGCCTTGATCTCGTCGCGATGGCTAAAGGCCTGGTCCTGGTCATATATGGCCAATTCCGCCGATCCTGTGGCCCGGGCTAATTGGGGGATATTGACCATGGCGATGGCGATATGGCCATCCGCCGTCGCATAGATGCCATAGGGAGCGCTTAGCAGCGGGTTCCCATTGTTATAGCGGCTGCGACGGGGCAGTTGGCCGCTGCTATGATAGGTAGTAAGGAATTCAAATTGAAAATCCAGCAGCGTTTCGAGCATGGAGATCTCCACCAATGCTCCCTGCCCCGTCTTACCCCGGCGAACCAATGCGGCAAGGATACCCTGGACCAGTTGGGCACCGCAGAGGCTATCGGCGATGGACAGCCCAAAAGGCATAGGGTAATCGTTTTCGTTGCCGGTGGTATAGGCGAGGCCGCTCATCGATTGGAGGAGCAGATCCTGTCCCGGCAGGTCTTTCCAAGGCCCCTCTTTACCATAGCCGCTGATCGCGCCGTAGACGAGCCGTGGGTTGAGGCGTTGTACATCGGCGTAACCAAGTCCGGCGGCTTCCATCACGCCGGGGCGAAAATTATGGGTCAGCACATCCGCACGGGTAATGAGCTTACGGATAGTGCTCATATCATCCGCAGATTTGAGATTGGCGGTAAAACTTTCTTTGTTGCGGTTGATGGTATGGAAAAGGAGAGAATCTCCATCCACCCAGAGGTTTTTGATCGATAGCCGCCTACAGGCATCTCCTGTGCCCGGCCTTTCTATCTTGATGACGCGGGCTCCCAGGTCCGCGAGGCGGAGGCCGGCTGAAGGACCGGAGAGGTATTGGCTGAATTCCAACACCGTCAACCCGTGTAGAGGTAGTGGTTCGTTCATACAGTTAGTTTGCGCTCTTTGGTGAGACTTTCCCGGTAAAGCCGGTCGATGGCGGCCAGGGTCGAAACCGTGGAACCTCGTTCTTTCATCAGGAACTCGCGGATAGGGTCACCACCATGATCCTGAAAATACAGGTAACCGTCATAGCGGGGGCGCATATACCCTCTTTCCATGGCAGGAAGCGTGTTATAGAAGTAGTTATACGTTAGCCGGTTAGCTTTATCGTTTATCCAGGCCAGCCGATGTCCGGGCTGACCACCGTGTTCTACATAAAAGGTCGACTGGATCGTGGGCGAAACGATCCATTCCGCAAAGGCCAGGGCCTGCTGCCGGTGCTGACTGTAGGATGACACGGCCAGGCCTGTTCCCCCGATGGTGCTTCTAAGCCGGCCACGGTTGCCGAAATTCACGAGATCGGTGTAGGTGAGGCGGTGTTTTGCGTAGCCATCGCGGGAATAATTTGAATAGCCGTACGCGAAAGGGCAATACCAATAGTCGTCGGTCGCCGACATGTATTCGGCTACGGCAATGGGATTGGCATAGAAGAACTTTTCGTCGATCAATGAATAGAGTTCCCGCATAGTCTCCAGGGCCGCCTGGCCAGTGGTTTCGTCGATAACTTTTTCTTCGGTTTGGAACGGACGCGAACCACTAGCGATGCAGAACATATAGAAGTTCATCAGCAGGTCTATGGGAATGGCCGGAACGGCGAGCCGCCCCTGACGGGCAATTGCGATCACGTCGTCCCAGGTATCGGGGATCTTTACGCCGGCCTTGTCCAGCAGGTCGGCCCGATAACTGGCGACCGGGGTGGCGGCATCGATGGCCAGGGCCCATTGATGGCCGTCATAGTTATAACTATGATGGGAGTAGCTTACGGAATTGTCGGCTTGTTCTTTGATGTATGCGGCAGGAAGATGCTCATCCAATGGTAGAACGCAACCTAAGCCGGCGGCTCTGCCGACCCAGGGATGATCGATGATGAGCAGGTCGTAGTCTTTCGTCAGTCGTTCGATGGGATAGTCGGCAAATTGTTGCAGCGTGCGTTTGTCCCAGGAGATCGTGACGCCGGGACATAGTTCGGAAAAACGCTGGGCGGCGGCGACCAGCGGTGTGTAGCCGCGACTATGCCCCCAGGTGATCCCTCTCAAAGCTAGTTCAGACATGGCATTCGTTTTAATCTAATGTCCGTCCTTCGGACAAGCCGCCGGTGGCGGCTTCGGTTGCTGCTGTGGCCTT
>JAICXX010000144.1 GCA_025934485.1 Chitinophagaceae bacterium | reverse complement strand
GGCGGGGTTCCTCCTTTCGACGAGTGCGGGGTTGCTTTGGCGAGATTGGCGGGCCAGCCAGATGGAGGAAATGATGAGGAGCAGACAGGCTGCCGCGGCCACCTGCCAGGGGCGGAGAGGGAAGATTTTTCCAGGGGTGGGTGCAGGGGCTGCGGGGTTTTCGAGGGTGGCCGGTATTGCGGGGGCTGCGGGGTTTTCGAGGGTGGCCGGCATTGCGGGGGCTGCGGGGATCGTGCGGGTCCCCTGGGTCGCAGATGCCGCGCGGATCTGAGTTTGCAATCGCAGCAGCATGCGCGCTTTTAGCTGATCTTTCTCTTCGGGGTTTGCGGCCGGCCATTCTACCGTACTTATCTCCGCGGAGTGGTACCAGTCCAGCAACTCCTTGAATTCTTCGGGGCTGATCGTTCCGGAAGCATATTTATCGATGAGCTCATCCAATCTATCCTGATCCATAGATACACCGTTTGAACATATAGTACACCGGGGGACTGCGTATCCCTAAACTGCTGGTAAAAATTTTTCAAGGAAGGAGAGCGTGCAGGAAAATGCTCAGTTTCCGAATGGAGTCGCGGATGGCCTTTAGTGCCTTTGTCAAATGATATTCAACGGATTTGGGGGACAGGTCCATTTTTCCGGCGATCTCTTTGACAGAAAGCGCCTCGTCGCGGCTGTAGACGAAAACCAGCCGGGCTTTTTCGGGCAGCTGTTCTACGATGCCCCGGACCCATTCATCCATGAAGATGGCGTCGAGCTGTTGTTGCGTGTCGTTATGCGCCACGGCTTCGGCTTCGGTTTCAGTTTCGAGCGGGAGCGGGTGGCCGAGGACCTGGTTTCGCTTTTTGTTTCGGGCGATGGCTTTGAATACGGCGAATTTGACGGCTGTACCGAGGTAGGCGGGCAGGGAATGGATCGCCAGACTGGCGCGCCGGAGCCACAGTCCCATCAGGACGTCGTTGACGATCTCTTCGGCCACTTCTTTAGATCGGGTATAGTAATAGCCGGTGGCTACGAGGCGTTCCCAGTAGCGGTTGTAAATTTCTGTAAATGCGGCTTCCTTGCCATCCGTGATCAGCAGGAGAAGATCGGCGTCGCTCAGGTTGGAATAGATGGCCATTTGACTAAGATGCGCCAAAAATACAAAATCCGGGCAGATGGCGTTCGCCGTCCGTTTTCCCGCATTAGCCGCCACAAGCCTGAAGTCCGCCGAGAACGACAAGAAAATACCAACTGAAGTAATTAGTTTAGGGAAAAATCAAGCACATGAAATATCGGTTCACACTTCGCCTTTGGGCGATCTTACTCATGGCTGCCGGCTATGGATGGGCCGGTGGTCATTTCATTCCCGGAGATGCCCCCGTGTGGGCCTATGCTTTTCAATTCTGTATGTTGCTCGTCCTGTTCTTATTGGCGACAGGGTTTTTAAAGGCCGCCGCGGGTATCGTGACGGCCGCTCCCCGGGTGAGGCGCAATATGGTGGGCCTGACCATTTTTAGCGTGCTTACTTTGCTTATCAATATTGCCAATATAGTGCGGGGAGCCGGGCAAGGGATGCATTATGGGTCTAAAAATTCTTTTGCGGATATTGTGCCCATAGCGCTGATCATCGTCGGCGACATCATGTGGTTATCGATGAGCCGGGCTCCGTCGTAATTCTAAGTCACCTGTTTTCGTAACTTAGGCTAATGGAATATCTGGAATTCAAACCGGACGGACGGCTCGCGAAATATGTCGAGTGTTACTGGTATGCCTTCTCGCCGCGGCCGCCTTTCCAGGACCGGGAGAGTCTTATTCCGGACGGCACCATCGAGTGCATGTTCAATTTCGGGGATAGCTATAGCCAGCTCGTTGGGGATGTGCGGGAGGCGGTGAAGGGCTCGCATGTGATCGGTATCCGAAAGGAGGCATTGACCATCTCGCAGACGGGGCGACAACATTTCTTTTGCATCCGCTTCAAACCGGGGGGGACCTATCCGTTCTTCGGGGTGCCGGCGCATCTTTTTGCGAATGCGTTTCATGGCATGAGCGATCTTTTTGGGAAGGAGACGGGCGAACTGGAAGAACGATTGTATCATGCAAAGGATAATATGGAGCGCGTTGGCATTTGCGATGGATTTTTGTTGGGGAAGTTTAGCGAGGGCATCTATGAGGTGGAGTTTGCGCAGAAATTGGTTCCGGCGCTGCTGGCTGCAGGGAATATCCGGCAGATACTCACCGATTTCAATGTCACCCATAAGACCCTGGAACGAAGGTTCGGGCGGGTACTGGGCGTGAGTCCCATGGAATTCGTCAAGATAAAACGATTTAACCGGGCGGTTCACGCGATGTATGGTTGTGAGTTTAAATCGCTCACTGACATCGGGTATAGTTGCGGTTACTACGACCAATCCCATTTTATCCGGGAATTCAAACGGCTCACCGGCCTGACACCCAGGAATTTCCTGGAACGGCAGTTTACCATCGTTCAGGTCATCCAGCCGGCGCTGGCCAAAGGCTAATGTCCGTAGACCTTCGGCCCGCACCACCGGTGCGGCCCTCGGTCGCGGGCTTGCGCCCGTGGACGAAGCCTGACTCCGTCGGCTTCGGATTGTCCAAATCGTACAATTTGTGATTAGCCCGCCTGGACGATCTTTGCCAAAAAGAACCATATGGCAAAAACAACTGTACAATTGATCCCCTACCTGATGTACGCCGGGAACTGCGAGGAAGCCCTCAACTTCTATAAGAACATTCTGGGTGGAAACCTGGAGATCCGCAGCCGATATGACAATCCCAACATGAATGTGCCAGCCGACTATAAGAACAAGGTCCTCCACGCAAGACTGGAGATCGGCGACAGCTTTGCGCTTTTTGGCAGCGACAATTTTCCGGGCCGCCCGACCCATAAAACGAGCGGAGACGTATCCCTTTCCGTGATCTTCACCGGTGAGCTCGAGAAGGCGAAGACGGCCTATGAGAAGCTCGCCGAAGGCGGCAAGGCGGGGTTGCCGTTTGCCAAGCAGTTCTGGGGCGACTGGCACGGCAATCTCGTGGATAAGTATGGCTTCAACTGGAATATCAATTTTGAGGAGGCAAAATGATTCAGGCGGCCGCACGAAAAAAAATTGCCGGTTGATTGTAAGGTAACCTAAAAGTTACTTATATTTGAGTAACCAAAAGGTTTCCTATGGCTTACTCAAAAGCAATCTACTCGGTCGACCTCGAGTTATCAAAGTCTCCGCATGCCGTTTTTACACAGGCTATCGATCTTGCCAAATGGTGGCCGGAAGAGTTCGTGGGGGAAAGTATCCGGCCCGGCGGCGAGTTTGTATTAAAGTCAGGCGACGGGCATTATTCGAAAAACAAGGTCATCGAGTTTGTGGAGGATAAAAAGCTGGTATGGCTCACGACCGAGAGCCTTCGCAAAACGGATAACTTCGACTGGAGTGGCACGAAGTTCATTTTTGAAGTAGCTGCCAACGGCGACGGTGCCAGGCTGAGGTTTACTTATGACGGGATCGTGCTCGAGCATGAAACAGTACGATTGGCGCAGATCTGTGATGTTTGTATCAAGGGAATGTTCTACAATTTTGTCGAGAGCTTCGAGGTAACCATTGAAGTCGCGAAACCGGCGGGTGAGGTTTTTCGCTGCATAACCAGCGACGTTGCCAAATGGTGGGGTGGCAAAGACCTTTCCGGCGGCACCACGAAATTGCATGACGAGTTTGTCATCGATCATCCCGGCGCCCATTATTCAAAACAGAAAATAGTAGAGCTGATACCGGGCAAAAGAATCGTTTGGCTTGTCACGGAAAGCGACCTGAGTTGGTTAAGGCGGCGCGATGAATGGACGGACACGAAGGTGGTTTTTGAGCTCGCCGGTAGGGATGGCAAGACTATTCTTCATTTCATGCATGAAGGTCTCACGCCGGATAAGGAGTGCTATGCAAGGTGTAGCGAGGGGTGGGGTGCGGTTATTAAAGACTGGCTGTTCGACTTTATCAGCTACGGCCAACCGCATTTTTGAGACTACTGATGCCGAGGCAAAAACGAAGCCACTGTAACGGCCCCCCGCTATGCAATAGATTTCCGCTTAAACAATCTCTTAAGGTGGATATGGGGGAATGTACTTAAAAAAGCAAGGCTGCTGCGGTTAGGGTTGGGGGGTGTGTCTTTTATTGGTAGTTTTGGTCTCCCCGGGGCCAACGCCGTGGGATACCTGAATAGCCCAAATCCTCCTAAATGCGAAAATTATTAAGGCTAACTGCATGCCTGCTTCTTTGCTCGTCTTTTTTAACCGTCCGTGCCACCACCTATACCGCCAGTACCAATGGAAGCTGGAGTGCCGCCGCTACCTGGGGCGGGGCGGGAGTACCCGGGACCGGTGACGTAGCGATCATCCCTGCCGGGATCACCGTTACTATAGATGGGGCAGCCGGGACGTATCCTGGAACTAACAGCGCCTTTAATTTTTTAAATCCATCCCAGATTCAGGTATACGGTACGCTGAACGTATTGGGGTCGGACCCGGCCGGTTCTGGCGGCATCTTTTTCGAGAATCCGTTGAAGTTACTCGTATACTCTGGTGGAGTTGTCAAGGACGAGGATCTGCAAGGGGCTTTCAACCTGGTCGAAACCTCTTCGATCACCGTATACACCGGCGGCACGTTCTATCTTTATCCCGTAGGCGGCACCGGCCCCTATAGTACGGAGGTCTTCGATATCACCGTCGATCCTTTTGGTACCGGTGCAGGTAACTTTTACCTTTTGGGTGACGACGGGACCTATTTCAACGGCGGCAGTGCCACGATCGGTGGGCCTTTCACAGTGAACGTTCCCGCCACCACGGGGGGATTCGACGCTTCGATGACCGAGACCGCTCCTCCTTCGGCCGTGACGAACGCGGCTACGAGTATCGCTTCTACCACCGCCACCCTCAATGCCACGGTAGGCAGCGGCGGACAGGCGACGAATACCATCCAATTCCAGTACAGCACCAACGCTACGCTCAGCAGCGGGGTCACGACCGTTGCCGGCTCGCCCGCAACGCTTTTGGCGGGTCTGGGGACAAGCACGATCACGGCGGCGCTCTCGGGCCTGGTGGCCGGTACTACCTATTATTTCCGGGTGAATGCGACCAATTCGCTCGGGACGAGCCAGGGCAATATCCTCTCGTTCACTACCTCCTCACCGCCTCCCACCATAACGCTTACGCCCACCTCCCTGGCCGATGGCGTCTACCTTTCTGCTTATACTCCTGTAACCTTTTCCGCCGGCGGCGGCGTATCCCCATATACCTATAGCGCCGTCGGGTTGCCGCCGGGGATGACCATCAATGCCAACTCGGGCGTCTTGTCCGGTACGCCCACTGCGGCGGGTACCTATTCCATAGCTGTTACGGCCACCGATGCCTCTACAGGTCCCGGGTCGCCCTTTCAAAAGACGAACTTTATAACGCTGGTGATCGACAAGGTCCCGCTCACGATTACGGCCACGCCCGAGTCGATGATCTATGGGGGAGCCTTTCCAACCTTTGGTGTGACCTACAGCGGCTTTGTGGGCGGGGACAACGCCAGCAGTATGACGGTACAGCCCGCTTTGGGGATAGGCGCCACGCCCAGTTCGCCGGTGGGCACTTATCCCATCACGCCGTCGGGGGCGGTCGACCCGAATTACTCCATTAGTTATGTAAATAGTACGTTTACCATAACCCCGGCCCCGCTGTCGATCAAGCCGGCGGCAGCATCTATGACCTATGGGGGGACGGTGCCTGCGTTCACGGCCACCTATAGTGGTTTTGTCAATGGGGACAATGTGTCGAGCCTGACCACCACGCCTACCCTGACCACCACGGCGACGTCCAGCTCCCCCGTGGGGCCTTACCCGATCACGGCCAGCGGGGCGGTAGATGCGAACTATACGATAAGTTATAACAACCCCGGTACGCTCACGGTGGGTCAGGCGACACTAACGGTGACGGCCGATGACAAGATCATGCCCCTGGGCGGCCCGTTGCCAACGTTCACGGTGAGCTATAGTGGCTTTGTCAACGGGGACGACGTATCAAGCCTCACGAGTCAGGCGACTGCAACGACCTCGGCCACGGCGGGCTCTCCCTCGGGTAACTATCCGATCACGCCCAGCGGCGGGTCGGCCACGAACTATACCTTGAGCTATGTCAACGGCAACCTGACGGTACAGAAGGCCATCCTGACCATAACGGCCAATGACAACACGAGCACCTACGGGTCGCCGCTGGTAGCCAATGGTTCGCTGACGGTATCCTATTCCGGCTTTATCAACGGCGACGGACCCGGCAGCCTGACGGTACCCCCCACCGTGACCAATACGGCTTATACGGGAGCGTCCGTAGGGACCTATGCGCTGATCCCAAGCGGCGCTGTTGACCCGAATTATACGATCGTTTATGTCAACGGAAACTATGCCATCGACCCGGCGCCGCTGAATATCCAGGCGGATGACGAGACGATGGTCTATGGGAGTACGGTGCCGGTGTTGAATCTCACGTATACCGGACTCGTCAACGGGGATGCAGCAGGGAGCCTGCTGACTGCGCCCGTTGTTTCGACGACGGCTTCTTCCGTCATGCCGGCAGGGGCTTATCCCATCACGGTGTCCGGCGCGGTGGACCCGAACTATACCATTACCTATACGGATGGAACGATGACCATAGGTCCGGCGCCGTTGACCGTTACCGCGGTGAGTACATCGATGACCTATGGCGGGACGGTGCCTGCCTTGAGTGCTTCCTACAGCGGCTTCGTCAATGGAGACGGCGCATCGAGCCTGACAACGCAGCCTATGTTATCCACGGCCGCCACCCCGAGCTCCCCGGTGGGGACCTACCCGATCACGGCGAGCGGGGCGGTAGATGCGAACTATATCTTTTCGTATGTACCCGGCGTGATGACGGTAGGCCAGGCGACGTTGACGGTGACTGCCAATGATCAAACGATGCCCTTTGGCGGACCCATGCCTGCACTAACGGTTAGCTATATTGGTTTTGTCAATGGGGATGCGGTATCCAGCCTGGCGAGCCAGGCAACCGCGACGACGCCGGCAACGGCGAGCTCGCCTGCGGGACCTTACGCGATCATTCCCAGCGGCGGGTCGGATGCGAATTATGCCTTTAGCTATGTCAACGGCACACTGACCATCGACAAACCCGTCCTGACGATCACGGCTAATGCCGCCTCGAGTACGTACGGGTCGGCGCTGGTGCCCGACGGTTCACTTACGGTCTCCTATTCCGGCTGGATCAATGGAGATGGACCCGGCAACCTGACGACGCCACCGGTCGTGGCGAATTCGGCCTCGGTGGGTTCGCCTGCCGGAACCTATACGCTGACGCCTTCTGGTGCGGTGGATGCGAACTATACGATCCAATATGTCAACGGGACCTATACCATCAACCCGGCGAATCTAAGCATCCAGGCGAATAACGGGACCATGACCTATGGTGGTACGGTGCCGGCATTAAGCGTCACTTACACTGGTTTTGTCAACGGGGATGGGGTGTCGAGCCTGACGATGCAGCCTACGTTAGCCACGACGGCGACGTCGGCGTCTGCGGCGGGAACTTACCCGATCACGGCGACCGGTGCGGCGGATGCGAACTATACTATTACGTATGCGTCCGGGTCGATGACGGTGGCGCCTGCGTCGTTGGTGGTAACTGCCGGTGCCCAAACCAAAGTGTATGGGACACCGGATCCCAATTTTACTTATTCCGTCAGCGGTCTGGTGAATGGGGACAATACCAGCGTATTCACTGGTAGTCTTACCAGGGACCCGGGCGAGGATGTGGGCATCTACCCCATTACGCTGGGCACGCTCAGCGCGGGTGGCAATTATACAATCGACTTCGCCGGCAGTACGCTGACCATTACCAGGGCTTCACAGCAGATCAGCTGGGCACAAAGCCTTTTAGTTGGCTGCAATGGTACAACACAGGTAACGCTCACCGCGACGGCGAGCAGCGGGTTGCCGGTTACCTATACCTCTGCGAATACCAATGTGGCCACCATTGCCGGTGATGTGGTAACCCTGGTACAACCCGGAACGGCTATCATAACCGCCAGCCAGCCTGGTGACGGCAATTATCTCGCGGCGACGGCTGAAAGCGATACCCTCATCGATCAATCCGCTTCTCTTGTCAGGGAGCATTGGGGCGATGTCCTGATCTTCGACAATACCAGCGGCGACTATGTGCAATGGCAATGGTATAAGAACGGGGCTGCGATTGCGGGAGCCACCGGTCCTTTTTATAGCGAAACGCCGGCGCTCAACGGACAATATTATGCGATGGCCACCAACAATACCGGCGCGGTTATCCAGACCTGTCCGTTGAATCTAAACCCCAGCTCAGCCGCAACCGGGGGTATCCAGGTCTTTCCGAATCCGGTGAATGGAGGTTCATCGGTAACGGTAACATGCGGTTATACTGCTGCGGCGTTACAGGGAGCCCTGCTGCAGGTCGTCGATATCTCGGGTAAGGTCTGGCTGCAAAATACAAATGTCCAACCCACCATGCAGGTTACCATGCCGGCTCCCGGTGGTATCTATATCATCAACCTGATCCTGTCGAACGGGCAGAAGGCAACCGTAAATGTGCTGGTGACTGATTAATCAACTATAGAAAGTAATAAAAATGATCCGGAAGACAGTTTTCATTAGTGTATGTTTTGTTTTTGCGGTGATCACCGCCGGAGCGCAGGAGTTGAATGTATGGCTCGATGGCGGATGGCAGGGGCTGTCCTATAAAGTGCAAAATGGCAGCAGTAGTCTGCAGCCGGGTGGTTCATTGGGTCTGGGATATACCTTCCCGCTGGCGCGTCACTGGAATATCCTCACGGGGGTGGCTGGTGGTTTCTATGGGACGAAGGCAACGCTGGCTGATGGCAAATACAGTTTTCCACAGGTCGACGCTACGGGTTCTGCATTCGAATACAATGTGGGCACTACCGGCTATAAGGAGACGCAACGCTTTTTCGCTTTCAGTGTGCCGCTGTTATTGCAGTATCATAGCTCCGGCTCCGGGACGCAATGGTATCTTAGCGGCGGGGGCAAATTGTTGTTGCCGTTCAATGCCGATGTCAAAGCATCCGCCGGACAGCTGAATCTCACGGGCTATTATCCCGATTTCAATGAGGTGCTGTCGAATCTGCCGCAACATGGGTTTGGTACGGTGGATAACTGGAGCGGCAGCACGACCTATAAGTTGAAAACGGCGGCGGCGTTGTCTGCGGAGGCCGGTTTGAGTTTTGCATTATCCGGTCATACCAGGCTTTATACGGGGGTGTATGCCGATTATGGTCTGACCAATATGCGGGGCAAAACCGGTAATTCAGCTTCGCTGGTGTCGTATAATGCGGATGGACTCACCGGTGTGCAGGCGGGAGGTGTGTTGAATGTACCGCGCACGGGGAATGCGCGGTTGCTTTCTTATGGTATCCGGGTGAAATTAGGTTTTGGGTCGTCTGGTAAGGGCAAGCATGGTATGAAGCGGCCTGCGTCGGATCAGGCTAAACCTGCGGCGGAACAGCCGAAACAGATGCAGGACTCAGCGAAAGCGAAGGAGCAGCCGATGAAACCGCGGGAGCAGCCGATGAAACCGCAGGATTCTGTAGCAACATCGATACCGCCGTCGAGGCCTGTGCGGGACAGTGAGGCTGTGCAAGCGGTGGAGCGGCCGGGCAGTGAGGCCGTAGAGACGATTCAACGGACTGTGGTATTTGGTATTTTGAACAAGGTCGATGTGCCGGAAGGCATGCAAACCCATTTAGATTCGGTGGCGGATATTATGAACAGATATTCCGATATCCGGATCGCTATTACGGGACACACCTGTAGTATCGGTACGGAAAGGGAAAATATCAAAATAGGGGAAGCGCGTGCCGGGGCTGTCGCGGCTTACCTGCAGCGCAAGGGTATCGACAGGAGCAGAATGGATATCCATTCCGCGGGCGAGTCCGATCCGCTTGTGCCTAATAGTTCACCTGCCAACCGCAGTAAAAACCGACGGGTGACGATACAATATTTGCCGCCGGCTAATTAGATGCCCGTTAGTAATGCTAACGCCTCACCACAAATGAAGCTACCCCGATCAACCCTGATGATGACGATACCCTGGCGGCATATGCGCCCGGCGTCAGGGATGGAGTGAACTGGATATTGAACGTTGACGTTGGAGACGATGTGTGTTTGATCAGCACCCCCTGATCGTTGTATACATCGATGGTGTAGACGCTTTCTGTGAGGCTGGCTCCCGCGACGCCCACACTGGTGATCGAGGCCGAGATGATGCTTCCATCACAAGGGTTGGGGAAGAGCGTAAGCCTACCGGCTCCGGCAATACTGGCCGTCACAATCCCGGAATAGGTGGCCACGCCGCTATAACTGACCATTTTCAGACGATAGTAGTTCTCGCCGGGATTGGGGGTATAGTCGGTATAGGTGTATTGATGGCCCAGACCGGCACCGCCTTCCGTGGGGACCGTTGCGATTGCCGCGTAGTTCACTTCATCCGCGGATCGTTCAGCGAAAAATAGCTGCAATCCGTTTCGGTGGCCGTGCGCCAGTTCAGGACGATGTCGCCCGACTGCGGGGTGGCAGTGAAGGATAGCAGATCTACGGGCAGCGTTGTAAAGGTGGGATTGACCGATCCCCAGTAAAAATTATTGGTCAGATTGGCGACGGAAAAAGTCGTTCGGTTGACCTGGGGATTGGTGGTGGTGAGTGCGTTAGTGCCGGCGGTCCCTGGGGCTGCTGAAGTCACGAGGGTCTGACGCAGGTCGCTTACGGCGTTGACGAAGCCGAAGCCGGTGCCTTCCGTACGCACGGTGAAAGGCATGGCTGCGGGCGCGGCTAAGATGCCATTAGTGGTCACGGTCCAATAAGAGTTAGATCGTACCTGGATCGTACTGGCGCCATCCGTAAAGGAGACGGCCGTGTATCCGGTGAGGCCGGCGTGGCTCACCTTGATCGTGCCTGCGGCGGTAAGCCCGGAGCTGCCGAAATAGATCGGCCGGTAATCTGTTGCGGTCCCCACGGGAAAAAGACCGGCAGTGGAACCAAGGGTCACGGCCGAAGTGGGAAACCAGCGCTCGATGTTCCCGCCGAATAAATAGGAGCCGGTGGTGAAATTCAGGGTGCCCGTGCTGGTCCCAGCCATACCCAGCGTCAGGTTGTTTCCGTCGAGATTGACAACGCCCGCGGTGAGGGTCAGGTTGCTGTTGACTGTCACGTTATTCGAGGGAACGATGACGGCCGGCACGGCGCCTGAAGTGTTGTTGATGGTGAGATTGTTGAATACGGCAGGCTCGGAGCCATTGATATTTTGCGCGACGCTACCTGCCATGATCACACCGGCCGTGGCCGCGGTCGAATTGTCGGTGAAGCTGCCATCGATCGTCAGATCTCCATACACGTTCAGCGAAGCTGTCCCACTTGCGGCGATCGTCAGCGAGGAAGCCGGGTAGGTATCGCTGATCGTTACATTCCTGGCGGAAGCCGCCGTCCCGGCGTTGATCGTCGGCATATGAGCGATGCCCGCGGAGTTGGTAATGGTAACATCCGTAGTACTGGTGGGTACGGTGAGACTGCACCAGTTGCTGGCCGTCTCCCAGTCGTTACTCGTACCGCCCTGCCAGCCGCCACCACTGAGGACCGTGATCTTTACCGCGGCCGAGGTACTCGTGCAACCGCCGCCGCTCGTCGTTGTGACCGATACCCTATACCAGGTGGTCTGCGTTAGCACTCCCGTGGTATAGGTGGAACCTGTGCTGGTCCCCGGGGCGTTGGCAAAGTTGACGCCATTCGTACTGCTTTGCCATTGGTAGGTTGGAGACGTTGCCGAATTGTCGGAGGTCAGCGTGATCGACGATGATGCCGCGCCGCTGCAGGCGGTTTGGCTTGTTGGGGTGATCGTATTAGTGAAAGTACAAGACAAGGTAGTGCCGGAGCACGGGCCCGTGCTGCAGTCATTGGTAGTTCCAAAGACAGTGGAGCCACCTGTGGATGTAAGGGAGCCCGTGGTATTGATGGTGCCGGAACCGCCGACCGTGACGTGGCCCGTTGAATTGGCGAAATTTCCATTTACGATCAGCGCACCATTGATGGTAAACGTGCCCTGGTTGTTCGTGTTGGTCAAGTTGCCGTTGATGATGAGGGCGCCGCCGGATTCGACGGTGATATTGAGGTTCGAGCTGTTCGTCAGATTTGTATAACCCAGGATGAGGGTACCGTAAACATTGATCGTTCCGCTGCTGAAAACGTTTGGGGTGCCGGAGGTGCCGCCTTCGAAGGTGACGGTGCTGGCTGCGCTAACGGTGATGGTATTGGTTCCCGCGGCGGGGTTAAATGTATATGCTGTTCCACCGGACTGATCCGTGGTATTGCTGTTGAATGTCACCGACCCGGTGGGTGACAGGTTCGCGTCGATGGTAACGGGGTTGTCTACTGTTACAGTACCGCCGGATGCCGGCACAGCGCCACCGGACCAAATGGTGGGATCGCTCCAATTACCACTGGTCTGGGTGGTTTGAGCAAAAGAGTGTCCTGTCAGGGCAATGAGAAGCCCTGCCGCCATAATCAGAGGTTTCATACGGTATTTCGAATGATGTCCGCATAGAACTAAACAAAACACTTATTATTTTATAGGGGTCTAAAATCAGACCCCGGGGTAGGGGACCCCGGGGGGAGTAAGGGTATAGTATTAGAACAATGACTACACGGCTATCTGTAAACGTTAGTGGGGCCGGTGTCTTTGGCTAAATTTATTTTTGTATTCCGAAGGCGTTAAGCCGACCACTTTTTTAAATAATTGGCGAAAGGCTTTGACGTCGACATAGCCTACCTCGTACATTACCTCACTAATATTTTTGCTAGTGGATTCGAATTTGCGTTTGGCGGCCTCCATCTTGATCCGCTGGATATAATCCGCCGGCGCCAGCCTGGTGGCTCTTTTGAAACGCCGGGAGAAATTGATCCTGTCCATCGCACATCGTATTGCCAGCTGATCCACGGTGAGCCGGTCGCCGACATGCTGCTCGATGTAGTGTTGCATGTTGCGTATCGCATCGTCTTTGTGGTCTTTGAGGCCATCAAAAAGGATAAAGGGAGATTGCGAGTTGCGGTCGATATCGATCTGCAGCATCTTGGCGCAATACAGTGCCGCCTCGCGTCCGCTGTATTTTTCAACGATGTAAAGGGCCAGGTTTAAACTTGACACGGCGCCGCCGGCGGTATAGATTCCCTGCTGATCCGTAACGATCTTACTGGGCTGGAGGTCCAGCTCGGGGAACAGTTTTCGAAAATGGGCTTCGGCCTGCCAATGTGTAGCACAGACCTTTCCGTCGAGCAGGCCGGTGGCTGCCAGCAAAAAGGCTCCGGTACACAGGCTGGCGATCTCAGCGCCTTTCGCGTATTGGCGAACGATCCAATCGAGCGCTTTTTTGCTTTTGCGGATCGCGAAGTCGTCCTGCTCGCCAAAGCTTGGGAGGATGATAAGCCCGGGATCGGGTGCGTTGGCGGCGGGGGCTGTATTGGCTGGGCCGGCTGGCTGGTGCACCTGATCTGCCTTTTCTGGCTGGTCTGCCCGGTGTGCCTGATCTGCCTTTTCTGGCTGGTGTGCCCGGTGTGCCTGATCTGCCTTTCCTGCCGGGTCTGTGCCGTGCGCCTGATCTGCCTTTTCCGCCTGGTCTGCCTGGTGTGCCTCGTCTGCATCGTCGAGCGGGGCCACTTGCAGGCTAAAGAGGCTACCTGCTATGTTCTGTTTTAATGTCGTCCCCGCGAGGCGGATGCGGTAATAAGGCTGCTGGTCCCTGGTTTGGTGAAAGTCATTGGCTTTCTCGAATACCTCGACGGCGCTGAACAGACAACTGGGGTTGATCACCCCATCCGCGATCAAAAAGGTCACTGGCTTCATATCGACAAGTTGATTGGCAAAAAACTGTACAAATACCCCCTTAAGTTGCTAAGGGTACACCCTTTGGATTAAACGCGAGCCGGATACCTTTGGTTCTATAAAACAGAATTAATGGGAAAAGTAATCGCCCTCATCAACATTACCGCAGATGGTTTCTGCGATGCGCAATTAGTCAATGCGAATGCAGAGTTCCACGAGTTTGCCCACACCCTATTAGCCGGGGCGGCGGGTGTTGGCTTTGGCAGGAACACCTTCGAGCTCTTTCAGCAGGTGTGGCCCGCGGTGTTGGAGAAGGAAGGACAGCCGGAGTCACAGGTGCGGATGGCCCGCAAGTTAACCGAGACACCGAAGCTGGTGTTTTCGCATAGTTTGGCTGATCTCAGCTGGCGCAATTCGACCGTTGTGCGGTTGGCGAATGCCGACCTGATCAGCCGCTATAAGGCGATGGATTCGGGGGATCTGCTTACGATCGGCAGTCCGGGACTGGTCGCGGATCTGACGAGACAGGGACTCGTCGACGACTATTATTTTTCGGTGCAGCCGGTGATAGCCGGCGCCGGCGGGGTCAGACTCTTTGATAAGTTGCAACTCGATGCCCGCGTGCCGTTGAAATACGTGGAGAGCAAGCCCCTTGGATCGGGGGTGATCATCAATCATTACCGGTTGTGAGCCGAATCCAATTCCTGGGCGCGTTTGTATAGCAGGGCGGCGGCCTCCTTGTTCCTGACCCTGCCGGTGGATAGCAGGTCCGCATAGAGCCTGTAGATGTGGGCATCTTTCGGGTAAAGGAGGGTCATGAGCTGATAGGTCTGCAACGCGAAATTCTGTCCATGCCAGTAGTCCCTGCTAAATTCGAGGGCCACCCGCTCGAATTGGTCTTCTCTCAACGTGTATTGGGCTGTATCGCCTTTTAGGAGATCGAGGTGCGCGACGGCATAGTCTATCCCTTGCCGGTAGAGGTCCCGGGCGAACAAGAAGCCGAGTGACTTGCGGTATTCTATCTGCTTGTCATTGATGATAGCCAGGATATCCCTATACATGCTGAGGTCATAGGCTACGTTGGACAATACGATAAAGGTCTGATGGCGGCTGATATTCCTTGCCAATAACGTGACTACTCCGGGAGCCGAACCCGAATGCATGACTATCCACCCGCGTGTTGTATCCTGGAATCTAAACCAGCCGAGACCATAGGAAGTACCGTTGGCGGCCTGATTGTCTTTGCCATTGTTCGTCTTTACAGGGGTATAGGCCAGCTGGAGCGTGGCGGGTTTTAACAGGACACCGGCGTACAGCGCCTGATCGTAACGCAGGAGGTCGCCCGTGGTGCTGACCACATTCCCCGCACCCACGCCACCGGATAGATTATAGGCCCACTCCCGCTTTTCTGGCGACGTATCGGCCAGCTGCAGCTTCATTTCGTAGTGGTTGTTGTAGATATAATCGATGGTGCGATGCGGTTCTTTTGCCTGGGCAAGCGAAGTCTGGACATACGTGCTTTGCATGCCCGCGGGTATAAAGACGTTTTTTTTTAGATACGCCGGGAAAGGCTCATGACTGAGTCTTGCGACGAGATCGGCCAGCAGCTGATATCCAAATGAGGAGTAGCTCCAGCGTTCTCCGGG
>JAICXX010000301.1 GCA_025934485.1 Chitinophagaceae bacterium | reverse complement strand
TCAAGATCGACGGGGGCATCTTTATGGATGCGAATGAGAAGGATAATGTGTGGACGGCGAATTAGGGATGAGGCGGTCCTGCCTGGTTAACTGGCGGTATCTCGGGTTGGATGGGTAGATTCCGCTGGATATGGGAGTATAATTGGCGGAAAGTGGTACTTTTGGTATATTTAACGCCAGATAAAGCTTTGTCTATGGAACCCCTTGTCGGCAGAAAGGAGGAACAAGTCATTCTTAATCAATTGCTTGAAACGGGAAAATCTGAGTTTTTAGCCGTATATGGAAGAAGAAGGGTCGGAAAGACCTTTTTAATCCGCCAGTTCTATAATAAACACATCGTTTTTCAAATGACTGGCATTGCTAAGGCGAACACGGCCCAGCAATTGGCCAATTTTTTCTCTGTAATAAGTGAATTGGATAAAAGTATCGGACAGGGCAAGCTCCCTACGAATTGGTTTGAGGCGTTTGTAACACTCAAGAACTATCTTCAAAAATTAAACCAGTCCAGGAAGGTCGTTTTTTTTGATGAGTTACCGTGGATCGATACGCCTCGCTCGAATTTCCTTTCAGCACTCGAACATTTTTGGAACTCCTGGGCGTCGAGCCGGCCCGATATTATCCTGGTAGTATGCGGTTCCGCGGCATCCTGGATGATCAACAAAGTGATCAATAATCGCGGGGGTCTCTACAACAGAGTAACACAGCGAATTCGTCTACTGCCTTTTTCCCTGCAAGAAACAGAAAACTTTCTGCGGACTGGTAAAGTTATGCTTGATCGATATCAAATACTTCAACTATATATGGCTGTGGGCGGGGTGCCTTTTTATCTGAAGGAGATAAGGCAAGGCTCGAGTGCATTTCAGGAGATAGACCGCCTGGCATTTTCTCCTGGTGGGTTACTGGCGACTGAATATGATAACCTTTACCGTTCCCTATTTAATCACGCAGATCGCCATATTGCAATTATTGAAACACTTGCTGGAAAGCCGCGGGGATTGAGCCGTGAAGGAATTGTACAGTTTAGTGGGATAAAGGATGGTGGAACCCTTACGACGGTTCTCTGGGAATTGGAGGAGAGTGGATTTATTAGTAAAACTTATCCATTTGGCAAGAAAGTCAAAGACAGCATCTATCGACTATCGGATTATTACTCTTTATTTTATTTGAAGTTCATTAAAGATCAGCATCGATCTGGTGGCGGCTCGTGGTTGAGCCGAATCGACAGTCCGGCCTGGCGCGCATGGAGCGGCTACGCTTATGAAACCGTATGTATCCAACATATAAAGGCTATCAAGAAAGCACTGGGAATAAGTGGCGTTTATACAGAAGAATCGTCCTGGATCGACAAAGATCGAAGCGTACAAATTGACCTGCTGATCGACCGAAGAGATCATGTCATCAATCTTTGTGAGGTGAAGTTTACAGAGCAACCTTTTGTATTAACGAAGACATATAGAGAAGATCTCGAAAAGAAACTATTTACATTCAAACAAGAGGCGCAAACGCGAAAGAGTATATTTCCGACACTCATAACTACCTTTGGAATGAAGGATAGCATGCACTCTCTCGGGTTCATCCAAAGTGTGGTTACTATGGACGATTTGTTCGAAGCAAGGTGAATAGTGCATCCATGGTGACTTCGGCGTCTACCCGGGTTTTGTAGGTGTTATTTGCGACCCCATAGGTGGTGATGAAGGTCAGGAACAGCGTTTTCCTGGTTGCCGTGGTTTGCCGGAAGACCGAAAGCTTGTCTTGTAGACTGTCGGCATATTTCTTGTCGATCACAAACTGACCGGTACTGAATTTCATTTCGCAGACATTGATGCATTTGTCGGCTCTATCGATTAGCATATCGATTTGTGCGCCCGGGACCCCACCCCTGCCGCTCTGAACCCAGGAGGATGTATTTGTAATTACACCGCCGATTTGCAGGGCTGTTTTTATTTGCCCGACATGTTTTAAACAGATGTTTTCAAATGCATAGCCGCCCCAGGCGGTATAGACCTGTGTCATTTGAATGTCAGACCAGTCCCTCTGGCGGCCGTCTTTCTCCATAAATTTCAAATAGAATAAGGAGTATTCGTCGATTAGCCTGAACAGGCTATCTTTTTCCTGTTTCCCGAAGGGATAGGTTTTCTGAATGAACCCGCTTTCTTCGAGTTCCGTTAATACCTTCGTGATTGTGCCGCCCGTTAATAATTTGCCGACTTTAAGAATTTCCGACCGGGTAAGGCCTTTGTTCTTACGTGAAAGAGCGCGTATGACTTCGATGTGGTTGTCGGGATTGTTGAATAAAGCGACATAGAGGTTGTTGAACTCATTTGTCAGGATACCATCTTTTGAAAAGCAGCACTTTTCAATGTTTTGTTCTGCGCTTAATCCTCTTTGAACGGCTTTGAGATATGCGGGTACACCGCCCATTACCATGTACAGCCGGAGGATTTGGTAATGATCCAGGTTAATATTCCTGTGTTTCAGATAAGCTTGTGTTTCATGCAGTGTGAAGGGTAACAGGCGTATCCTCTGCGTAATGCGGTTGTGTAGCCCTCCACGATTGTTTACCACCTTCTCGATGATCCAGGAGGCGGCAGAGCCGCAGATGATCACAAGAATATCGCTTCGTTGAGTTATATAGGCGTTCCAGAAATAGCCGAACGCGGACAAAAAACCGGATTTATGAGTGTCCAGCCAGGGTAGCTCATCAAAGAAAATCACTTTCTTTTTGCCTCCTTTGAGGGAGTCCAGTCTTTCCCGCAGGCTACTGAATGCCTGCTGCCAGGTCGTGGGGATCAGGGCCGTTTTTTGTTCGGGGAAATGGAGGGTTAGCTGTTCGGCAAAATTGACAAGCTGTTCGCGGGTTTTTCCATTAGGCTGGCCGGTACAGGTAAATACCAGATGCTGGTGGTAATAGGATCGAATAAGAAACGTTTTGCCTACGCGGCGGCGGCCGTAAATGGCCAGCAACTCGGGCTCCCTGGAATGCAGAAGGCGCTCGAGGATTGTGAGCTCGTCTTGCCGGCCGATAATCGTGGTGTCCATTATGGAATTATTGCTAGCCAAAAGTAGGTAAAAAAAGGCACTTCTGGCTGGGAATAAAGATATTGCTAGCCAAAAGTTGGTAGAAGATGGGCGTTTTGGCTGGGAATAATCTTCTTGGGGGGAGGACTAGTTGCCCATATGGAGGCTGATCACGCGGTAGATCTGCCACTGGCCGTTGAGGTGGCGCCAGACGCAGATGAACCGATCCGGCTTCGATTCGGAATCGTTTTCCTGGTGATTGATGAACCGGTGAAGGCCGATCTCGACGGCGCCGAAACCGGGGATCGGGTACACTTCCAGACTTCCCTTTACGAAGACGCGGGTCACCTTGCCGCAGATATTGTCTTTTAACGCTTGCAACAGATGCGCTTTTGACCGCTCGAGCCCGCCGCCGTCGTGGTAGAATTCGATGCTATCCGAATAGATCGCGGCTTGTGTCGCCATGTCGCAGCTGTTGTACGCATTGAAGTAGACACTGTCCATATGGGCTATCGTGTCATATAACGCGGGGTCCTTGGGCTTGTAGACATAACTTCCGTCGGCCTGCGCGGAGACGGCTACGGAGAGACTGATCAGTGAGGCTAACAGCAGGAGAACTTTCATGTGTATCTTTTTGCTTTTGGGATTTGCCAAATAGATACCAAGTTTGTAAGTGGTTGGGGGCTATTGTTTTAGTGTTTGGTCTTGTCTTTTGAGGTGTTCGGTTTCGAGACAACGCTTGTCTGATGTATTGCGCAAACGTTTAACCGTGCGAGGCAGCATGGCGGACCTGTACAACCGAACTGCGGGTGATGGTACGTTAGTACACCATGATCTGCTGCGAATAACATTTGGTCATGGCCGGATGGGAGAGTTTGAGGAAATAGATGCCGGGGGTGAGGCCGGCGGGGATGGGAAGCTCTGGCCTGGCGCCGTTGTCCGCTTGCTCCAGTTCGCGGGATGCCACGAGGGCGCCGGTGCTGCTGTACAATTGGAGGTTATATTTCCCCTTTTGGTCGAGGCGGGCGGAGATCGTGACGGTGGCGCCGCGGGAGACGGGATTCGGGTACGCCGTTAGGGCGGGTTTGGCGAGACCGGCCAACGCCAGGGTGTCTTTGAATAAGGAGACGGTATCGGCGACGACTCTTCTTCTTCGCTTTTTGACTATGACGACTTCGGCGCCTCCGACCACAATATCTCGCATGGTGAGGGTCTCGGCCAGGTTTACCTGGTGGTCCGTGAGGAGCTTATCAATGGTAATCTTCAGGGGTTCATAGCCCACCGCGGTGATGGTCAGTTGCTGAGACCTCGACACTTTTTGCACAGGAATGGAAAAATGCCTGGTTTGGGCTGCGGCCTCCGACGAGAAGAGTAATCCGGCGATGAGGTAATTCCAATAACGCCAGCGGTTTATCGCGCGTTTAGGCGGCGCCGCTATATTGTGGTCGAGCTGGTCTTGTCTGAGCCGGCCGCAGACCGGTCCCTGGCGGGTCGCGAACCACTGGAGGAGGTCATGATCATCCATCGCAGTGAAATCCACGACTGTTTTTTGGCAGGAGCCGCAAAAGCGGCCCTCGGCTTGC
The DNA here is from genome assembly GCA_025934485.1 of Chitinophagaceae bacterium. GTDB lineage: Bacteria > Bacteroidota > Bacteroidia > Chitinophagales > Chitinophagaceae > Puia. The sequence goes on along the minus strand of JAICXX010000301.1, from coordinate 622 downwards.
GGGGTCATCTGGTCCCAGCTTTCCGTGCAGGGTGTGGTGATGCTGAGTCGTATTGTTGGCTTCATACAGTGGGTTTTGTATCAGGATGCGGGGACGGGTGGTTTTACATACGCCATATTCCGGGCCATTGTAAACCCGACCCCCACCATCCAAACGATAGAGGGAAACCTCACCAGCGGGAGCAGAAAATAACACGGGGGATATACGAAACCCAGGACGGACAATTCGCCGATCCCCGCAAGGATAAGCCCCAGCCACGCCAGCCAGCGTGGGGCATAGCCCCCGAACAGGCAGGGCACCGAGATGCCGGCCATGAACAACCCGAGCGTTACGCCAAAGAGCATGCCGCCGCTGCCGAAGGCGAGCAGTTGGAGGGCGTGCATCGCCGATAGGTCGCCTGTGACGATGCCCGGCAGGGACAGCACCCAGGTACACAGACCGGAGAAGAGCAGAAAGATCGAGGTAGCCAGTCCGCCGAAAAGCGCGATGCTGACTCCCGTGACGTTGACGCCGAGGAAATGTAGCCTGCTGGTAAGAGCGGCGGTGAGCAGACCAAGCGGGATGGCGCTTCCCATCTGTAAGAAAGCACCCCACCTGACGGCAAGCGGAAAGTGCAGATAGG
>JAICXX010000003.1 GCA_025934485.1 Chitinophagaceae bacterium | reverse complement strand
CCAGCTGACGGTAACCGATGCCTCGAACAATACGGCGAACGCCAGTGTGACCGTGACGGTGAATCCTGCGGTGGTGATCCCGGGCAGCCCGGTAGCCAATGCGGGTTCCAATCAGACGATTACTTTGCCGACGAGCAGCGTGACGCTGACGGGCAGCGGTTCGGAGACCAATGGCACGATCACGGGGTATAGCTGGAAGCAAACGGGTGGTCCTTCCACTGTCACGCCCAGCCCGGCCAATGCGGCCACCGCTACGGTGAGCGGCCTGGTGCAGGGTTCCTATACGTTCCAGCTGACGGTAACCGATGCCTCGAACAATACGGCGAACGCCAGTGTGACCGTGACGGTGAATCCTGCGGTGGTAATCCCGGGCAGCCCGGTAGCCAATGCGGGTTCCAATCAGACTATTACTTTGCCGACGAGCAGCGTGACGCTGACGGGCAGCGGTTCTGAGACCAATGGCAGCATCTCTTCTTATGTCTGGACGGAGACCGGCGGGCCTTCTGCGGCCACGATCGGCGGCTCCACGACAACTACCGCTACGGTGAGCAACCTGGTCCAGGGCACCTATACCTTCCAGCTGAAGGTAACCGATGCGCTGGGTAATACGGCGACTGCTTCGGTCACGGTAACCGTGAAGGCCCCGGTGCCTCAACTCCCCGTTGCGGTTCCTGGCCCTAACCAAACGGTAGCGCCCGGCGCGACGGTGCAGCTGAATGGTTCTGGCAGCTATTCGCCCAATGGTACCATCGTGAGTTACGATTGGACGCAGGTAAGCGGTCTGGGTGGTGTTACCGTAGCCAATTCGACCACGGCCACCCCTTCGATCTACGGTTTGCAGTCCGGTGTCTATACTTTCGAGCTGACAGTAACCAATAATGCGGGCGAAACGGCCAACGCAACTATGACGGTAACCGTATCGGCAGCTACTGCCGCGACGCTGGTAGCCAATGCCGGGAATGCGGATACGCTCACGCTGCCCAATAACACGGCAACCCTGAATGGTTCGGCTAGCACGGTCTCGGCGGGTTCGATCACCGCCTATGCCTGGACAGAGGTCAGCGGTCCGTCGAACGTGACGCTCAGCACTCCGGGCGTTTCCGAGACTTCGGCTTCCGGGTTGGTCGCGGGTACCTATACGTTCAAGCTTACGGTAACGGATGACGCGGGGACTACTGCTGCGGCGACCGTGAATGTGGTCGTACTCAACGATAACCGGCGGTTATCGAACGCGACCAGTGTGAGCTTATATCCCAATCCTACCGAGAGCATGCTGAATGTAGTCTATACGTCCTCCGGTCAAGGGAAGTTCACGATGAGCGTCTTTAGCACAAGTGGTGTCAACGAGATGACGGGGACTTACGAACAAGAGGGGGGAACGGCTACGTATCGGCTTAATGTCTCTTCGCTTGCCCGTGGGGTTTACTTCCTGGTGATCCGGAGCAGCTCCGGCCAGCGTGAAGTCCAGAGGTTCGTCAAACAATAAGCCTCAAGCCGGCGGGTTAAGCCGGTAAAGATAAACAACCGAAAGGCCGCCTAGTGCGGCCTTTCCCATTCGCCGGTGGCGGCGTTATATTGGCGGAGAAGGCGGGCGGGGTTGCCCCCGACCACGCTAAAAGCGGGAACATCTTTGGTCACAACACTGCCGGCGGCCACTACGGCGTGACGGCCAACGGTTACCCCGGCCGTGATCACGGAGTTAGAACCTATCCAGCAATCGTCCTCTATGGTGATCTGTCCGGTGGTGCATTTTTGATCGCGGATGGGGGTATGGATATCCTGATAACCGTGGTTAAGGCCGGAAAGACAAACATTTTGAGCAAGGATCACGTTGTTGCCGATGGTCACCGGGGCTATCAGCGTGTTTCGGAGACCAATGGTACAATTGTCGCCGATGATAACATCGCCCATGCCGTTGTTGATGCACGAAAATTCTTCGATGATCGTCCGGTCGCCAACTACGAATTTTCTAAAGGGCAGCACATCCAGGATTACGTGCCGCCGGATCACCGTGTGTTTACCGCGCTTATGGACCCACGGATTTACGAATGTCCTCACCCACCACCTTGGCCGGGCCTGACCAGCCGGCATCAAAAGCCTGAGTACCAGCAATTTGTTTCGTTCACTGGATTTTATTCGTTGTACGATGTTCACGTTGCAACTGTTTTTCGATCAGGGAATAGAGTTTATAAACGGAAGCCTCCCAGGTATGGGTTCGGGCGAGATCTATTCGTTTTCGCGCCAGTTCAGGGCTGTTTTCCCCCAGGGCACGCTCGATGAGTCCCGGATACTCTTCCGGTTTGTCCGCCAGGTAGACGGAATCGCCGAAGATCTCCATGGTCTCGGTACGGGTCGCGACCACGGGTTTGCCCATGGCGAGGTATTCGTCCACTTTCAGGGGATAATTGCCGATAGTGATGTCGTTGATCAACTGTGGGTTGATACAAACATCGAACCGGCCTATATAGGTTGGCAGGTCTTTGATGTCTTTTCGGCCCGGGAAATGCACGTTAGGCAGCCGATGGAGCTCGCTTGTTTGGAAGAATTCGTCTTCGGGCCCTACCAGAACGATGTTCCAGTCCGGGCGTGTTTTTGCGATGTGCAGGAGAATTTCGTTATCGATGCGGAGGTTGATGATGGCGCCGACGTATCCTATGACGGGACCGGGAGTGGACGGCATATCTGTGGGCAGGGCTCGTGCGACGGAGGGATCGAAGAGGGCGATATTGCATCCCTGGCCGATGTAATGGCTATTGGGGTTGTATTTCCGCAGGTAATTAGCCAGGTAGATCGAATTGGCGGCGCCGATATCCGCCTTGGCGATGTGGAGCGGTTCGATGATGCGGCCATGTTTTTTCCAGTAGGGGACGCCGAGCAGGTTATCCCTGCAGTAATAGATATAGGCGCTCGGGTTGAGAAAGTCTTTGAGGTAAAAGGACCGGAAAATATCATTGTCATTGAAGACTACATAGTCGCGGAACCCCAGCATGTCGGTTGCCCTGCGAATATCCGCGGCGAACCGCTTGCCGTTGATCCGGCAAAATTTTTTGAACAGCCAGGTCCAGGGGAGCCAATTAGCCGATTCGAGCATTCGGTGCGGGTAGTAATTCCACAGGGTGGGGCCGATCCGGATCATATCCACCGGATCTTTTTTCCGGATGACATCGAGGTGCTTACGGATGTTTGGGTTGGCTGAATCCCGGGCGGCGGTCCGCCTGTCGAGGGGGATGTTTACATACAGGACCCGGTGATGATGCGACAATTCTTCCGCAATGCTTTTGCAATTGCTGCCGATCTCGGTATACCATGCCTGGAGGCCGACGATAACGATATCCATAAGCGGGCAAAATACAATTTTCCCGCAGCATTTAACAATATCAGAATATTACGAAGGGTTTCGAGGCCAATCCGCCGCCCGGTGTATCCACCCGTAAAATGTATTCGCCTGCAGCCATCGGCGGCAGGGTTATGGGTAGCAGGATCGAGGGCGGCAGGCTGGTATATTGTTTTTGCAGGATGAGGCGACCGGCTAGATCGTGGATGGTGAGGAACGCATTGCCGGGAGCCGGCAATTCCAGCTGGGCCATCAGTTCCGAAGTGCCCGGCCGGTAGACTTTATCGATATGGAGGGTGGTACCGGTGCCGGAATGGTCTATACTGACGATTTTCGAATACTTTTCCTGCGATCCTTGCAGCCATCTCAGCCGGTAAAAAACGATACCCGCCGGGCAGGCATTATCCATCCAGGTCCAGGTTCGGGAGGCAGGCGGCATGAAGCCGGTGTTATACACAGGAAGGAAAGCGGCACTATCGGTATTTCTTTGTACTTCGAAAACCACGGGACCACCGGAACCGTCGTCCGCTGTTGTCCATTGCAGCAATACGTCCCCGCCGACCATGCTTGCGCCGAAGCCGGTGAGTGTAAGGGGCAGAGGCGTTGGGGTCATGATTCCGGCTTTTTCGGCCACCAGTGCGATGGCGGCGTGGCCTGCATTGTTTAGATGGATGCCGTCACCGTAGCTGTATTGCGTAAGGATGCCCAGGGTCGACGGGTCTGCCACGGGGTCCCAGAAGTTCAGCGCCTGTTGCGGAAATTCGTTGAGGATGGAATCGCGTCCCTGGAGAGCGAGCTGGCGAAGGCTGGTAGCGATGTCGTCTCGCGGCTGGGTGGTGGTGACATAGCAAACCTTACCGGCGGCTACCACCGAGTCATAGATTGTCCGGAGGTTGGCGAGATATTGGGCAAGGGTGTAGCCAAAGGCGATATCGTTGGAGGGATAGCCGATAATGACCACGTTGGATCCGAGCTGGAGGATCTTTGTGACATTGTGGTTCGGATCCGGGGGCAATGGCGCCGGATTGCCGCCACTTGGCGGAATAAAGCTGGAAGGCATACCGTTCCAGGTGGTAGTACCGCTGACGGCGATGTCAATAGTGTTGGAGAGCTCGCCGAGGCCCTTGTAATAGCGGGTCGATATAGCAACCCACGAGCTGTCGAATGTGGAGGCACCTTCGCCGGCGGCGGTGGAGGAGCCGATGATGCCCAGGACCTGGGCGGATAGGTTGAGGTTTCCCATTGCCAGGCAGCAGGAAAGCAACAATAAGCAACGCATGCCCATTCAATTTTTGATTGAACAAATTGGTTATTGTTTCAAAAGGGGGAGGGAGAGTGGATAGGAGGGAGATCTATAAATAGATGGGGCAATAAGGATACCAATTTTACCGAAAGGGCCGGTAGAACGAGTGATGAGCAAGTGCTAACATGGGTTTGTCGCCCGAGCTGTCGCCATAGGCATAAATTTCGTTGTAAGTATCGAGGTTGAACGCCTCGCCGATGCGCCGGACCTTTTCGTTGCCGTGGCAGTTATGGCCGAGGATCCTGCCCGTGAGCCGGCCTTCTGTTTCGGGCCGTGTTTGCAGGCGGGTGGCCAGTAGGCCTGCCCTGATGCTTTCGGCCCACTGGCGTATCCAGTTCTCGGGGGAGGCACTGACGATTATGATCTCGAAGCCCTTGTTCTGCAGCTCGGTGATCTCGCGGAGCGCTTTGGGGCGGAGAAGGCCGGGCACCATCTGGGCCGCGAAGCGGTCGCAGGTCTCCTGGAATTCGGCCACCGGCGTATGGCGAAAGAACCAGGCCAGGATGCGTTCTTTGGCGGCCTGGTTGGAGATGAGCCCCACCCGGTAGGCTACCAGCCAGGGGCTGTTCAGTACAAAACCTATATAGAAAGGGATCTTTCCTTTGCTGAAGCGGATGAATTCGAGCAAGGTGTCCTTCGTGGTAACGGTACCGTCGAAATCGAAGAAGGCGATGCGGCTCATAATTTCATTTTTTTGAAGACGCCTTCGGGGATGCATTTGATCATGAACATGATCCAGCGCCACATCCATTTTACATAGAGGACATCCTTTTTCTTGCGGACGGCTTCGAAGATGGCTGTGGCTACGGCGTCGGGTTGGGCGGTCACTAGGGGAGGCAGGGCCATGTTCTCCGTCATTTTCGTTGCCACGAAACCCGGTTTCACCGTCAGGACGTGTACACCCAGGGGATAGAGGCGGTTACGGAGACCGGAAAGATAGGCCGTGAAGCCTGCTTTGGCGCTGCCATAGAAATAGTTGCTTTGGCGGCCGCGTTCACCGGCCACCGAGCTTATGCCGACGATGGTTCCATGGCCCTGTGCGGCATAGGCATTCGCTGCGACATTGAGGATGGAGACAGCGCCGGTATAGTTCACTTGCAAAATTCGTTCGCATTCCGCCCAATCCGATTCTGCGATTTTTTGTTCACCCAGATAGCCGAAGATGCTGACGGTGATATCGGGCCGGACGGGCAGGGACTCAAAGAAGGCCGCATGCGTTTCCGGTTTGGCCGCATCGAATTCATGAAGCGAGCAGGACACGTTGTAACGGATACCGATATCCTGTTTCAGGGGTTGGCATCGCGAGACCTTTCTTGCTGCCAGCTGGATCTCGTACCCGGTGGAAGCGTATTTCCGGGCGAGCGAGCCGGCTATGTCGGAGCCTGCTCCAAGTAATAGTACTGAGGGCATATGATTAGCGGAATATATTGACGTCCTTGATATACAATAACACGATATAGCTGATCCCCCATAAGATCAGGGTGACTTGGATGAAGCGGTCTTTGTAAAGGATCCTGGTAGGCGAGCCGGAATCGCTAGAGATATAAATGATCTGCAGGTAACGCATGATGCCTGCGAGCACAAAGATACAGGTATAATACAATCTTGTCGAGCCAGTGTGTTCGATCGTCTCCGGCGACATGGTATACATCAGGTAGGCGACGACGATCACGGCGCACACGAAGGCCAGGAGGATGTTGAGGAACTCCAGGTTATACCCTTTGATGGATTTGCGCATATCGGTGCCGGAAGAAAGTTTCAACAGGACGTCGTCGCGGCGTTTGCCGATGGCCATGAACACGGCGAGCAGGAAAACCATGATGATGATCCATTCCGAGAGTGGGACATAGGAGATCACGGAGCCGCCTTTGATACGCAATACGAAGCCTGCGGCAAGGATGATGATATCGAGGATGGAGATGGCCTTCAGTCCCAGCGAATAGGCGAGGTTGATCAGGAAATAGATGGCGAGCACGAAAAAGAACTTGTCCCTGATCCACCACGCCAGGGCGAAGCCGGTCACCAGCAGCGCACCACAGATCACGAGGGCGGTGGATGGCTTTATGGCGCCTGAGGCGAGCGGTCGGTTACGTTTCACCGGGTGTTTGCGGTCGTCCTCCCGGTCCCGGTAGTCGTTGATGATGTAAATAGAACTCGCGATGCAGGAAAAGGCGAGGAAGCCCAGCGCCACATGGAACAGTTTATCCAGGTTGAAGATCTCCCGGCCGAAAAACAAGGGCACGAAAAGGAACAGGTTTTTGGCCCAATCCTTTGGCCTTAGAAGTTTAAGGTATACCACTTCATTTATTTAACGCGCCAAAGTACAAACAAAAAGACAAAATTTATAATATTGTCCCTGAATAATTAATCCGCTAAAAGCGGCGTTACAATAAGTTAACTTATACCCAATGACCCCAAGATCGATCGCAAGAACCGAAGTATTGATCATTGTTCTGCTGGCCTGTGTGCCTTTGTTCATTCATCTTCCCTACCGGGTGAACATCTTTTTGTCCTGGGAGGGTGCGTATCGGATGAGCCATGGCCAGCTGCCTTTCCGGGATTTCGGTATTCCGCTGGGTGGCATGTATTGGGTGATACCCGCCATTTTTTTCAAGATCTTCGGTTCCCAGATGATTACCCTGATCAAGGCGCAGGTGCTGATCAATATTATCGCGGGGTTGTCGTTTCGGTCGATATTGCGGAGCCTTGCCGTCGACAAGGGGATCAGGCTGGCATCGGTACTGCTATTTTGTCTGTCGTATAGCTTTTTCAATTTCTGGCCGTGGTACAATCACAGTGTGATCGTGTATGAGCTGGTGGCGCTTGCCTTTTTGTTCCGGTATGTCCGGGTGGACATGGCCGCGGAGGGTGGCCGTAACCGTTTTGGGTGGCTGGTGGGCGCCGCCTTTTTTACGGTCTGCTCTTTTCTCACGAAACAGGATGGCGGCGGCCTGGCGTTAGTAGTAGCCTGCTGGGTGCTGGCGGTGGATGGCGGATTGCAGCGGAAATGGAAACCGCTGTTGATCTATGCGGGTAGTTTTATTGTCCTGCTGGGATTGGTGATCCTGCCGTTCGTTTCGCATGGTTTCGGGTATTGGTTCAATCACGGGCAGCCGCCGCATTCCTCGCGGGTATCCCTATTCGATATTCTCAACGAGCTTTTTGGCTATTCTCCCTGGATCAAATTTTATTTTTTCCTGATAGCGGTGCTGGTTGTCGTTCGCTGGCGGAACTGGGCGGCGTTGCGAGGGGACCGGGCGGCGGTGCTGCTTGTTGCATTGACGCTGGGTATCCTGGGCGAGGCTGCCGTACTGCAGGTCACGAGCTATACGCCGCCGGACAACAATATCTTTTTTCAGAGTTTCGGCTTTGCCTGCGCTTTTTCGCTCCTGGCGCCATTGTTGCCCTTACGGCCGGAGAAGCCGGCTTTGCTGGGAGTATTGCTTTTGGGTATCGTGATCTGGTGGAGCGGCAGCTGGTGGAATTATACCGAGCGCATCGTAGCAAGGTTTCTGCCGAAAAAAGAGACGGCCACCGTATCAGCCACGGGCGAGAATGTGGTGAACAAGGACACGTATATGATCTCACGGGATACGGTGAAGGATATTCCGATGAGCGAGTGGGTGGAATGCGAGTTGCCGAGCTTCCGGAAGATCAAGATGCCCGCTCCTACGGTAGCGGGTATACACCGGTTGCTCGATATGGATCTGATAAAGAACTATCGGGCGGGCCGCAAACCGGGTGTGGCGCCGGGTGATCTGCGGGTGTTGAATATGTCCGAGCTGACGCCGCTGGCGGCGGAGATCCCTTTCCGGCTGGAGAGGAACCCGCGGCTTCCATTATGGTATCATCTGGGGGTAGGCATGTTCAACCGGCAGGCGGATACCCTGGAGACGAGGATCCGTGATCATTATTATGACCTGGTGCTTTTCGAATACATTCCTACACTAAACAATTTCTATCCCTTCAGGGTCCGTGATTCGCTGCGAGTGGAGTATTCGCAGGTAGACTCTTTCCCGGCGCCGAGACGTGGGGCGGAGACGCAGGGGGTCATCGAAGTTTTTGTACGACCGGGCCACAGGGAGTAGATTTCCAGTGCGATCCGAAGTTCTCGTACATTTGCAGACTTGAATCTTCCATCCATATTAGGTAATCCCATCGAGTATCTCAAGGGCGTGGGCCCTGTGCGGGCTGAGCTATTGCAGAAGGAGCTGGGCATCTTCACTTTCAGGGATCTGCTGGAGCATTTCCCTTACCGGCATGTCGACAAGACACGGGTCAATCTGATCCGGGAGATCCGGCCGGACGTTGAATTCATCCAGGTGGCCGGGCGTGTCACCAGTGTCAACCTCGTAGGGCAGCAGCGAAGTCGCCGGCTGGTGGCGGAGATCCGGGATGCCTCGGGTACGCTGGAACTGGTATGGTTCCAGGGTATCCATGGGGTCCAGAAGCTGGTGCAGGTCGGGGGAGACTACCTGGTCTTTGGGCGGGTGAGCTTTTTTCAGGGAAGCGCGCAGCTGACGCATCCGGAGATCGAGGCTTATGCCGGGCCGGCCGCGGAGCGGCCGGAACATCTGGAGCCGGTATATCCGACGACGGAGAAGTTGAAAGTCAGAGGATTAGGTGGGCGGCAGTTGGGAAAGCTGACGCAAACGCTGCTGGGTTTGTTGAAGGAGAAGGATCTGCCGGAGAATTTGCCGGAGTCGGTGATGACCTATAGCGATCCGGTCTCGGGCGACCCGGCGCGGTGGATCTCGCGGTATGAGGCGTACCGGCAGGTGCATTTCCCGGTAAATCCGGGGGGATACCAGGCCGCAGTGGTGCGACTGAAATTCGAGGAGTTGTTTCTGGCGCAGGTCCGTTTGGGTCTGATCAAATCAAAGCGTCACCGGAGCTCACAGGGTGTTGTTTTTTCCCAGGTGGGGGAGCTGTTCAACCAGTTCTATAGCCGCCATTTGCCTTTTGAGCTCACGGGGGCGCAGAAACGCGTCCTCCGGGAGATCCGGAAGGATACCGGGACGGGCCGGCAAATGAACCGGCTGTTGCAGGGGGATGTCGGGAGTGGCAAGACGATCGTGGCTTTGCTCACGATGCTGCTTGCGGTGGATAACGGCTACCAGGCCTGTTTGATGGCACCTACGGAGATCCTGGCGCGGCAGCATTTCGAGGGCATATCGGCGCTGCTGAAGGATCTGCCGCTGGAGGTGCGACTGTTGACGGGGTCTTCAAAGTCCAAGGCCAGGAAGGAGGTGTTGGAAATGGCCCGTGAGGGCGGGTTGCATATTCTTATCGGGACGCATGCCGTGCTGGAAGAGACGGTACAGTTCAGGCAATTGGGGCTTGCCATCGTGGATGAGCAGCACCGGTTTGGCGTCGCGCAGCGGGCCAGGCTCTGGCAAAAGGCGGCGGTTCCACCACATGTCCTGGTCATGACGGCTACGCCGATCCCCCGGACCCTCGCGATGACGGCTTACGGCGATCTGGACTATAGCGTCATGGACGAATTGCCGCCGGGAAGGCAACCAATCTCTACGGTCCATCGTTTCGAAGATAGGAGGTCCCAGGTAATGGATTTCCTGAAACATGAGATCGGCAAGGGGCGTCAGGTATACGTTATTTTCCCGTTGATCGAAGAGTCGGAGAAAATGGATTATGAGAATCTGGAGAGGGGGTATGAGAATATCAAGGCGTGGTTTCCCGAACCGAAATATTGGATCAGCAGGGTGGATGGGCGACAGAAGGCGGAGATCCGGGACACGAATATGGCGCGGTTTCTCGGTGGGGATACGCAGATCATGGTTGCTACTACGGTGATAGAGGTTGGAGTGAACGTGCCGAATGCAACGGTAATGGTGATCGAAAGTGCCGAGAAATTTGGCTTATCGCAGTTGCATCAGTTGCGCGGCAGGGTTGGCCGTGGGGCGGAAAAGAGCTTTTGCATCCTCTTAACGAGCCCGCGGCTGGGAAAGGAAGCGCGGGAGCGGATGAACATTCTCACCGAAACTAACAATGGCTTCAAAATTGCAGAAAAGGACCTCGAACTCAGAGGACCCGGGGATATTGAAGGTACCCGTCAAAGCGGATTATTGAACTTTAAGATCGCTAATATTGTTCAGGATCGGGAGTGGCTGGAGCTGGCCCGTGAGCGGGCGATGGAATTGCTGGAAAAGGATCCCGAGCTGATCATGGAAGAGAACAGGGAGCTCAAGGTCTTTCTTCAGACCCAGCAGGGTAGAACGGCCTGGAGCAAAATCTCGTAGTAGTAGTGTTAATCATGACAAGAACGTGCCTATTTGTTACGTGTCTGATCTTATGGGTCCTTCGCCTCTCCGCCCAATCCGGTGGCTATGTCGAATTTGTAGAGAACAAGGGGCAATGGGATACATCGATCTTGTACCGGGCCGATCTTAACGCCGGGAAGATCTTTATTAAGAACAACGGGTTTACCATTTTACAACAGGATACCAATGATCTGAAGCGCATCCATGAGCTATTGCATGGTGGTGGCGGCGGCGTGAAAGGCGGCAGGCCGATGATCCGGTCGGCTGCTTTCAAGGGGCATCCGGGCAGCGGTCCCGGTTCGGGAGCCGCGGATGATCCGTTCCTGCTTCATTCGCAGGTTTACCGGGTGAGTTTCGAGAACAGCAATCCTCATGCGCAGGTGGTAGCGGAAAAGCCCTTTGCGAATCGCAATCATTATCTCAACGGCGGCGCAAAGGCAAGTAATTGCGGGGTCTTCCGGGGGATTACGTATAAAAATCTATATGACGGCATCGATCTGCATTACTATTCGGAAGCGGGTTTTATCAAATACGATCTGATCATCCATCCGGGGGCTGATCCCGGTAAGATCGTCTTGCGGTACGATGGGCAGAGTCAGCTGTTATTGCATAAGGGGCAGCTGCGTGTGCACACCACGGTGGGCGACGTAAGGGAGCTGGAGCCGAAGTCCTTTCAGGCGACGCAGGAGGGGCGGGTCCCGGTGGACTGTAGGTACATGGTCGAGGGGAACAAGGTGCGGTTCAAGCTGGGGCAGTATGATCCCAATTCGATCCTCGTGATCGATCCTACGGAGGTCTTTTGCACGTTCACCGGGAGTCATTCCGACAACTGGGGATATACGGCTACGTATGATGGCGCCGGGAACATGTTCCTGGGCGGTATCGTGCTTGATTATAATGCGAGCAACAGCGGGAACGAATATGGCACGACACCCGGCGTTTTTCAAAGCACGTTTGCGGGTGGAGATGCCACAGAAGGGGGGTATGGCGGCACGAACAGGACGGGGCCTTATCCGGCCTATTATCATTATGACGTGGGGATATCCAAATTCAATTCGATAGGATCGGTAAAATTATGGGCTACCTATCTGGGCGGTACGGGCAATGAGCAGCCGCATAGTATGGTTTGCGATGCCAGTGGAAACCTCATCGTGACGGGGCGGACCAGTTCGGCTACTTTTGGCGGTGTGACGCTGCCCACGTTCGGTCCATGCGGCGGTCTGGATCTTTTTGTCGCGAAATTGAGCAGCGATGGGAAAACGTTACTGGGGGCGATGAAGATCGGCGGATCCGGAGATGACGGGGTCAACTATTCCCCGAAATACCTGGATCAAACGGGTACAGCAGAGTTGCGGTTGAACTATGGGGATGACGGCCGGAGCGAGATCGTGCTGGATGCCAACAACAATATTTATCTGGCTGCCTGTACCCGCAGTTCGGATTTTCCGGTGACGGGCGGTGTCTTTCAGCCAAAGTGGGGTGGCGGCGACCAGGACGGCGTGGTGCTCAAGCTTTCCCCGGATGTGAAATCGGTGTTGTTCAGCAGCTTTATCGGCGGAAGCAATTCGGACGCGGCTTTTTGTCTGGCTTTGAGTCCTATCGATAATACGATCTGGGTGGCGGGGGCTACGGCGTCCGCGGATCTGCAGAAGACCATCGGAACGGCTTCGACGCTGACGGCCACGAACAATGGCGGGATCGATGGGTTTATCGCGCAGATAAGCAACGATGGCAGTACGCTGATGCGGTCCGCGTATTTCGGGACTCCGAGTACCGATGTTATTTACGGCATCGGATTCGACAAATACGGTTATCCTTATATCGCCGGTACCACCTATTCCGTGATCCCGGTGGTCAATTCGCCGTTCAATGCGGGCGGCAACCAGGCCTCGGGCAAGCAGTTCATTACCAAGTTGCAACCCGATCTCTCGGGCATCGTGTATTCGGCGAATTTCGGCCCGGGTAATACGAAATATCCCAATATCTCGATCACGGCATTCCTCGTCGACCGCTGTCAGAATGTCTATGTCAGCGGTTGGGGTGGGGGTATCGACATAGACGAGGGTTATTTGAACTCGGGCACCAATGGATTGACGGCGACGGGCGGCGCGCTCCGTTCCACGACGGATAATGCGGATTTCTATTTTTTTGTTTTGCAAAAGAATGCGGCGGGCCAGCTTTATGGGAGCTTTTTCGGCCAGGTGGAGAAGTACGTCAGTCAGGATGAGCAGAGTCTCGGGGATCACGTGGATGGGGGTACAAGCCGCTTCGATCAGCAGGGGGTGATCTATGAGGCTATTTGCGCCAACTGTGGTGGCGTTGCCAAATTCCCTACCACGCCGGGCAGTGCTTTTCCGAACAATGGCGCTTTGAGCCCATTCAACGGCGCGGGTTGCAATGAAGCCGGGATAAAGATCGCTTTCAATTTCGCGGGGGTGGCGGCAGGGTTAAAGGTCGTTACGCATGGCCGCGGTGATAGTGTGGGCTGTGTGCCGTTGAATGCCACTCTTTCCGATACCATCCGCAATGCCAAATCCTATATCTGGAACTTTGGCGATGGAACGATCGTTGCGACTACGAATGATACCGAGCAGCATACGTATAACAATGTGGGTACTTATCTGGTGACACTGATCGCCATCGACAGCAACTCCTGTAATGTGGCGGATACGGTGACGCATACCATTGTCGTGGGGAACAATCCGGCCTCGATAAATTTCGACTACAGTAAAGTTCCGCCGTGCACTTCGATGAGCTATATTCTAACCAATCTCAGCACTGCTCCTGCCGCCTATCCCTTTAGCGATACGGCATTCAACTGGAGCTTTGGGGATGGGACCACGGAGATCGGTGATCCGGTAGGGAAGCAGCCTACGCATAGTTATCCTGCTCCGGGGCCCTATAAGGTGACCTTGACGCTAGCGGACACGACGTATTGCAACTCGCCGATGGACACTCTAAAGATCCTCTACGTCGCGCAAAATGTGAAGGCCGCGTTTACTACGCCTGCGCTGGGGTGTGCGCCGTACAATGCGGTCTTTACGAATACGTCGATCGCGGGGCAGACCTTTTACTGGAATTTCGGTGACGGAAGTCCTATCGACAGTGTGGACATCTCGCCAACGCACCTGTACGAGAATATAGGTACGTATATCATCACGCTTGTGGCGGTGGATTCAGCGACGTGTAACATCCTGGACAGCACGTCGTTCACGATCACGGTGCAGGGTAAGCCGACGGCGGGGTTCACGTATTCGCCGGAGCCGCCACAGCCGCCGAATACGCCAACGGTCTTTACCGATGCCTCGTCGCCGTCGGTGAAATATCAGTGGTTCTTCGGAGATGGTACGTCGGAGACGAAGACGGAGCCGGATACCGTGGTCCACCAGTACAATAAGACGGACACGTTCCAGGTATGCCTGGTCGTGACCAATGCGAGCGGCTGTACGGATACGGCCTGCCAGCTTATTCCGGCGGTGGTGAATCCGTTGCTGGATGTGCCGAATGCGTTTACGCCCGGGCGGTTCGGGGTCGATGCCGTGATCAAGGTCGTCGGATTCGGCATCACACATATGGTGTGGCGGATCTATAACCGATGGGGACAGGTAGTTTTTGAAAGCGATAATCCCTATGATGGATGGGATGGTACATATAAGGGAAATCTGCAGCCTATGGATGTCTATGGGTATACGCTGGAGGCGGAGTTCTCGGATGGGACGCATGTCAGAAAAAAAGGGGATATTACGCTCATAAGGTAACGTAATGAAGAGAGGGGTCTATATTGTCTTGGGGTTGGTAACAGCCTTCCTGCGAGGATTTGCCCAACAGGGCGCTTCGAATATTGAATTTGTCGAGAACAAAGGTCAATGGGATTCCCGTGTGCAGTTCAAAGGGGAGTTGCCCACGGGGGCGTTGTTCCTGGAGAAGACCGGTTTTTCGGTAATGTTGTACGATACTACCGATTTGCAGGCGCTCACGCTTGCCCATCATGGGGTCCCGGCCAAGAGCGGTGGTTCCTACAATTCCGTGGGTCCCAAGAGAGAGCCGGTGGCTAGTTCGGGGGCGGCCGCGGGTAAGGACATGCTGCGGGCGCATGCTTACCGGGTGAGCTTTGCGGATGCGAGTGAGCATGTGGAGATCGTGCCGGACAAGCCGTTGCCGGGTTACAACAACTATTTCATCGGGCATGACCCGTCCAAATGGGCCTCCAATTGCCGGGTTTTCCAGGGCGTGACGTATAAGAATTTGTATCCGAATATCGATGTCCGCTACTATACGAACAACGGGCAGCTCAAATACGATATCATCGTCCATCCCGGTGGAGATGTAAGCAAAATACGCATGAACTATACGGGGCCGGACAAGCTGAGTCTGCACAGAGGCAAGCTGACGATAGCTACCTCGGTGGGAGCGGTCACCGAACTCGCCCCCGCATCCTATCTCTATAACGACCAGGGACGTACGGATATCTCTTCGAAATATGTTATAAAGAACGGCAATACGGTGAACTTTTCGGTTCCGGATCATGATCCGGGCGCCACGTTGATCATCGATCCCACCATTGTGTTCGTGACGTTTACCGGCAGCAAGATCAGCAACTGGGGGTTCACGGCAACGCCGGGTCCCGATGGCTCTTTCTTTGCCGGCGGGATCGTTTTCGGGACGGCCTTTCCATATACCACAGGGCAGTTGAAGCCGGTGTATGGCGGCGGGTCGTTCGATGTGGGGCTGATCAAGTTCAACAATACCGGCACTACCAAGGTCTATGCCACCTATCTTGGCGGCAGTGATTCCGAGACGCCGCATAGTTTGATCTGTGATGCGCAGGGGAACCTGATCGTTCTGGGCAGGACCTATTCGGTTGATTTTCCTTTCAAGACCACGGCGGGGCCGGGTGGGGCGGCGGATATGTTTGTCGCCAAGATCAACTCGGCCGGGACCGCGCTGATCGGCTGTATGCGGATCGGCGGAAGCGGCAATGACTGTGTCAACATGGAGGATCAGAACAGGAACCACAGCGAGCATACGGACAGCCTGATCCGGAACTACGGCGATGATTCGCGGAGCGAGGTGGTGCTCGACGCGCAGAACGATATCCTGGTGGCGGCGGCCTCGCAGAGCCTGGATTTTCCGATCGTGGGAAGTGTCTTTCAACCGGGGTTCGGGGGCGGTAGTCAGGATGCGGTGGTACTGAAGATCGATCCCAACTGCGGCCGTCTGATCTGGTCCAGCTTTTTGGGTGGAACGGGTGCGGATGCGGGTTTTGTGCTCAAGGCCGATCCGCTTACAGGAAATATCTATGTAGGCGGTGCAACGTCCTCCACCAATTTCCCGGGCAATAAATCGAATGTTATCCAGGCTGGGTATGCCGGCGGTACCTGCGACGGATATGTCGCGGAGATCTCGGCGGATGGAAGCACGCTGGTGCGGAGTACGTACCTGGGGACCAATTACAGCGATGCCATCTATGGTTTGCAATTCGACCGGTTTGGTTATCCATATGTGATGGGGACCACCTATGGGCAGTGGCCGGTGGTCAATGTGACCTATTCCATCGGCGGCGCGCGGCAGTTCGTTTCGAAGCTGCAGCCCGATCTCAGCGCCTTCGTTTACTCCACAACGTTTGGGTCGGGGTCGAGTCTCAATCATGGGAACCCGAATATCTCGCCGGTAGCTTTCCTGGTAGACCGTTGCGAGAATGTGTATGTTTCGGGCTGGGGCGGATGGATCATCGGCGGGGAATCCGATCCTTATGGGTTGCTGGGGACGGCTGGGATGCCGGTGACGGCCAATGCCACCAAGCGAATAAGTGATAACCGTGATTTCTATTTTATCGTGCTCAAACGGGACGCTGCCTCGTTGTTATATGGAACATTTTTCGGTGAAAATGACAATTCGCATAGTATCAGCGAGCATGTCGACGGCGGTACCAGCCGGTATGATCAGAATGGCGTGATCTACCAGGGCATCTGTGCCAACTGCAGCGGACCCGGCGCCACGGGAAGATATCCGACGACGCCGGGTGTATGGGCGCCGGTGAATGGTGCGGGGAACGAAGGTTGTAATGAGGCCGCGGTGAAGATCGCATTTAACTTTGCCGGGGTCGCCGCCGGTTTGCGGGCTTCGGTGAATGGCAGGTTGGGTGACACGTCCGGGTGTATCCCGATGGACACGCAGTTGATGGATACTATCCGGAATGCCAAATCGTATATTTTCAATTTCGGGGATGGGACGCCGGATACGGCTACGACGAGCTATGTGGTGTATCATACCTATCCCAATCCGGGAACGTATACGGTGATGATGGTGGCGATAGATTCCAGCAGCTGTAATATCGCCGATACGTCTTACCGGCATGTGATCGCCCGGACGGACAGGGCGACGGTGAATTTCACCCTCATGAAGGACCCCGGTGCGCCCTGCACCAGTTTGGTATATGACTTCACCAATACTTCTGTGCCGCCTGCGGGGAAGCCTTTTGGACCTAATTCGTTCGTCTGGGATTTTGGCGACAACAGCCCGGAGGTGCAGGATGGCATGGGATCGGTGAACCATAGTTTTCCCGGGCCGGGAGCCTATAATATCAGCTTGATCCTGGATGATACGGCTTACTGCAATTATCCGGACAGCGCCGTTCAGACCTTACGGGTTTCGCCGGTCGCCAAGGCTCAGTTCATTACGCCGGCGCATGGCTGCGCCCCCTATAACGCGATCTTTAACAATACTTCGCTGGGTGGGGTGACATTCGCGTGGGATTTTGGCGATCCCACGAGCGGCACCGACGATACTACGAGTGTGGTGAACCCGGTGCATCTTTATCAGAATCCGGGGACCTATATTGTGCAGCTGAGCGAGCTGGACCCCAGCACGTGTAACAAGGCGAGCGATACCAGCTTTACCATCACGGTGAGTGGGCGGCCCACGGCGGGGTTTACATATGCGCCTGACCCACCGATCTCCAATAAGGCGATAGTCTTTCAGAATGGCTCTGTGGGTGGCGTGAACTATCAGTGGTCGTTCGGGGATGGGGATACCACGACGACGGCGAGCATGGATACGGTGATGCATTTGTACAATGAGACCGATAGTTTTGTCGTGTGTTTGGTGACGACCAACCAGTCCGGCTGCACGGATACCGTTTGTCAGCCGGTGGCGGCATTGATCAGTCCGTTGCTGGATGTGCCGAACGCTTTTACACCGGGGCGGTTTGGGCAAGACGCGATAGTCAAAGTCATGGGCTTCGGTATATTACATATGGATTTTCGCATCTATAATCGTTGGGGGAAGCTGGTCTTCGAGTCGGACGATCCCAATGTGGGATGGGACGGCACGTATCAGGGGTCGCCGCAGCCCATGGATGTCTATGGATATACCCTGGAAGCGGAGTTCACCAATGGGTCGAAAATCAGCAAGAAAGGGGATATAACTTTGATCCGATGAAGACGCATTTCATGTATGAAAGACAACCAAATTTGTTAAATTAGCGTTACTCAAATAAATGGGGGGATTGCAAAAAATACTGGTAGTGGGTGGCTGCATGTTGCTGGGGACCTTGGTTGTGGAAGGGCAGGACCTGCATTTTTCCCAATGGTTCAATTCCCCTTTGTTGACGAATCCCGCCAATACCGGATTTATTCCCGATGCCGATTACCGGCTGGGGGCCAATTATCGCAATCAGTGGTCGGCGATCATGGCTCAGCCTTATCGCACGGAGAGTATCTGGGGCGATGCGCAGGTCTTCCGCGACCGGATCGAGAGTGGCTGGATGGGTTTGGGCGGCGTGATCGAGCGGGATGATGCCGGCGCGAGCGCCCTCACTTCGACAGCCGTGTATGGGTCGGTGGCCTATCACCAGATGTTGGGATATGCCAGTCTTATTACTGTAGGGTTCAATACCGGTTGGGTGAACAAGCATATCAATACGTCTACCTTGAAATTCCCGGATCAGTTCGACGGCAAGTTCTTCGACAATAGCCTTCCGACGAGTGTGGTGATCGATAAGCCCTCCGATAATTTCTTCGACATGCAGGTGGGTATGAACTATGCTTATTTTCCTACCAACAAGATCTATGTCAATGCCGGTTTTTCGGTACAGCATATCAACACACCGCGGGAGTCGTTCTTCAATACGGACCCCGTGGGGTATAACGATAAGATCGCGCGCCGGTATATCGGTTTTGTAAGTGCCGGCATCAAATACAACGACCAGGTTATCCTGAATCCCGCGGGCTATTATACGAACATGGCGGGTGCGCAGGAGGCGGTACTGGGGATCAACATGCAATATGATCTTCAGGATGAGGGAGACCAGCAGGTGATCCTTGGGTTGTACGATCGGTTTGGGGATGCGATCGTTCCTACGATCGGGTTTGTGTATAAGAACATCCGGCTGATGTTCACCTACGATATCACCACCAGTCCACTTAAAAATTACGACAACGGCTATGGCGCCTGGGAATTTGCGCTCATTAGTCAGGGCTTCTACAGCCAGTATAATGGCGACAAGCGGCAGTCACTCTGTCCGACCTTCAAACAGTAATGTCCGACCTTCAAGCAGTAGTGCCCAACTTTCAAGCAATAGCTTATTTTTGCTCCATGATAAAAAAGATCATTTTTGCCTTTTGTTCCTGGATGATCGTGCTCGCTGTCCATGCCCAGGATCGTATGCCACAACGGTACAGTACCTATAGCGATGACAATGGGTCGGGTTTCCAGCTAAACCGGATGTTTCTTGGGGGAAGCATTCAGCTCGGGTTTGCCCCATATAATTTCAATGTCGGCGTCAATCCGGAGATCGGATATTCGGTGAACCGGTGGCTCGATGTCGGGGCCGTGATCAATTTTTCGTATAGCTCGATAAGTGCCGATCCAAACTATAATTACAATCCTGATATCTCTCTCAAGCAATTTGTGTATGGCGGCGGTGTATTTGGCCGGGCGTATGTGCTGCCGTTCCTTTTTCTGGCGGCGCAGCCAGAGTACAACTGGACGTCGACCAAGGAGACCGACTATGGTACGGGCGCCGCTACCGCGCCGAAGAGCAGCTATAGTGTAAGCGCGCCCAGCTTGCTGTTGGGTATAGGTTATGGCCAGCGTGTAGTGGGTGAGAACGGATTTTTCCTCGAATTGATGTTCGATGCCATTTCCAATTCGAATTCCCCCTATAACGACTATTACGGTCATCCCTTGCCGGTGATAAGGGGCGGGTTCGATATTTATCTAGGGAAGAAGTAAGGCTAGCTCGCCGGGGTCCGCGCACACGGTGATGCGATCGCTGACCCGGTCGTACAGAAAGCCTTCGTCCTCGAGGTTCTTCAGGTGCAGCAGCAAGGGGGCGTAGAAGCCGCCGGAATTGATGATGAAGATGCGTTTGTTGTGGATCTTTAGCTGGTTCCAGGTGATCATTTCAAAGAGTTCGTCGAGGGTACCGAAACCTCCGGGAAGGATCACAGCGGCATCGCAGTGTTCGTACATCATTTTTTTGCGAACGTGCATGTCGGCTACGGTTCGCAGTTCGGTGATGCCCTGGTGATATTGTTCCCATTGCAGCAGGAGTTCCGGGATGATGCCGAGGACGGGTGCGCCGCCGGACATCATCGTGTCCGCGATGATCCCCATGAGACCGGCCCTGCCGCCCCCGTAGACGAGTTTCAGGCCTTTTGCCGCGAGCAATTGTCCCAGTTCGGCCGTGTGTCGGGCAAAGAGCGGATTTTTTCCTGTTTTCGAGCCGCAGAAGACGGCGATGCATTTTATAGACATGGTGGTACGAAATTAATCCTTAATTTCAAGCATGTCATCCTGGCTCCTTTTTGTTTTTGTTATCTCTTATTTCCTTTTGTTGTTGGCGATTGCGTGGCGGACGTCGCGGCATTCGAATAATGAATCCTTTTTTATCGGGAATCGTAGTTCGAACTGGATGCTGGTGGCCTTCGGGATGATCGGCACGTCGCTTTCGGGTGTGACGTTCGTGAGTGTGCCCGGGACCGTGGGGGATATTGCCGGTGGTGTGCCCAAGGCATTCGGCTATATGCAGCTGATCATTGGGAACTGGCTGGGGTATATGGTGATCGCCTTTGTGCTGCTGCCCTTGTATTACCGGCTTCGACTGACTTCCATCTACAACTATCTGCATACCCGGTTCGGGCTGGTGGCCTACCGCACGGGTGCGTTGTTCTTCCTGATCTCCCGCACTATGGGCGCAACGGCGCGGCTGTACCTGATCATCAATGTGCTGCATATTTTTATTCTCCGGGACATGGGGATACCTTTCTGGCTTACGACGTTTGTGATCCTGCTGATGATCGTCATGTATACCTTGGAAGGCGGGGTCAAGACTATCGTCTATACGGATACTCTTCAAACCACCTTTATGTTGCTGGGGCTGGCGGTGTGTATCGTATTTATCCTGGAGAAGCTGGGTCTTTCTTTTGGCGGGGCCTGGCAGTCGCTGGAAAGCGCGGGCTATACGCGGATATTCGACACCGGTGTGCAGGGTAAGGGCTTTTTTCTGAAGCAGATCGTGGGCGGGATGTTCATTGCTATCGCGATGACGGGGCTGGATCAGGAGATGATGCAAAAGAATATCAGCGTCAGCAATCTGCGGGATTCGAAAAAGAATGTGGTGACGTTTAGCTTTGTGATGGCTTTTGTAAGCTTTATGTTCCTTTTCCTGGGCGGGCTGTTGTATCTGTACAGCATGCATCTCGGCGCGGCTTACCAGGGCGGAAAGCTGGTGCTGCATGGGCATGTGGTAGCTCCGGACGATATTTTTCCGGCGATGGCGTTGGGGTATCTGCCCCAGGGCATTTCGATCATCTTTATCATCGGGGCGATCTCGGCGTTGTTCCCGAGTGCGGATGGGGCGTTGACGGCGCTGACCTCGTCGTTCTGTATCGACTTGCTGAACCTCAAGGACAAGCCCGGGTTTACAGAGGGCAGGTTGCGGCGGACGCGAATGATCGTACATGTGAGCTTTACCGTACTTTTCCTTTTGTGTATCCTGGTCTTCAAGTGGGTGGACAGGAAATCCATTGTTTATACCATCATGGAGCTGGCGGGTTATACCTATGGCCCGTTGCTGGGGCTTTTTGCCTTTGGCATCTTTACGCGGCGGGTGTTGCCCGACACCTGGAAGATCACCCTGGTCTGTCTGGTCTCGCCGGTCTTGTGCTATTTTCTAAGCCGGTATTCCCCTGAACTGTTCGGGGGGTTCCAAATTGGCCTGGAGCTGCTCGTGATCAACGGGTTACTTACATTTTTTGGATTATGGTCGTTGTCCCGCCGGCCCACCAATTAGCGTATATTTGCGCGGCCGGCGGCCGGCCAAATAAAGTTAATGTTATGGAAATTGTCGATCCCCGGGCACATGCCTATAGTGAGAAGTATTCATCGAAGCAGGAACCGTTGCTGGACGAGATCGAGGCTTATACGCTGAAGAACCATCCGCAGGCGCACATGCTTAGCGGTTTTTTGCAGGGGCGTTTTTTGGCGATGATGAGCCAACTCCTGCGGCCCAGGCGGGTACTGGAGATCGGGACCTTTATGGGATACAGTGCGCTATGTCTCGCGGAGGGCTTAACGGAGGAAGGCAGGCTGCATACCATCGAGTTGCGGGATGAAGATGCGGACCGGGCGGAGGGTTATTTTCGCCGGTCAAATCAGGCCGACCGGATAATATTGCACCGGGGAAATGCGTTAGCCATCCTTCCTGCCCTGGATGAAAATTGGGATATTGTCTTTGTCGATGCGGACAAACCCGGTTATTCCGATTATTACCGGCTGGTTTTGCCACGGGTGCGACCCGGAGGTCTGATCATTGCGGACAATGTGTTGTTCCATGGGCAGGTGCTGGAGGACGGCCCGGAGGGTGCTCAGAAACCCCTTGAGAATAAGAACGCGAGAGCCATTCAGGCGTTCAACGAGCTCATAGGGGCCGATGAGGCGGTGGAAAAGGTGATGCTGACGATCCGGGACGGATTATTCTTTATACGAAAAAAGTAAAAGGGTGCGATGCGGGTAAAAATCTGGATGACGGGGCTCTTTTTATTGGCGATGAGGGGGGTGTCGATGGCGCAGACCAGTCCAAACGGGGTGATCTACGTGAACACGTATAAGGCGATAGCAATAGCGGAGGAGCAGCGTTCGGGGGTACCGGCGGCCATTACCCTGGCGCAGGGGCTGCACGAGTCGGAGGCCGGGACGAGTGAGCTGTGCAAGGCATCGAACAATCATTTTGGGATCAAATGCAGGGACGATTGGAAGGGGCCGGTGGTCTATCACGATGATGATGCCCGGCACGAATGTTTCCGGAGCTATGCCTGTGCGGCGGATTCCTATAGGGATCATTCCGATTTTTTGCGGAATGGGAGCAGGTATGCTTTTCTTTTTCAGCTGGACCCTGCGGATTACGAGGGGTGGGCGTATGGCTTGAGGAAGGCGGGGTATGCCACGAACATCCGGTATTCGCAGATACTGATCAAGTTCATCAAGGATTACAACTTACAGCAATATACGCTGATCGCGATGGGGAAGATGAAGCCTGAGGACGAGGTGGCGTTGACGATGCCGGGAATGGCTCCTGTTACTCCTCTTGCGCCTGCGGCGTCACCGAAGGATACTTTGACAGTTGCGGCGGCTGCGCCGGAGGTGTCCTATCCGGAGGGTGAGTTTACGATCAACCGGAGCAGGGTCATTTATGCCCGGGCGGGGGTGTCGCTGCTGGCGATAGCGAATCAATATGATGTCCCGTTGGGGCGGTTGCTGGAGTTCAACGATATGCAGCAGGAGGATGTGCTGCTGAAGGGACAGCTGCTTTTTTTGCAGCGGAAAAGGCGCACGGGGTCGATACCCTTCCATGTGGTGCAGGCGGGAGAAAGCCTGTACGATATCGCGCAGGTCGAAGGCGTGCGTTTCGAGGATATGCTGGAGATGAATCAGCTTACTCCGGGTGTGCAGCCTGCGGCGGGCGAAAGGATCTATCTGCAGGGGTCGGCGCCGTCGAGGCCGCGGCTGGCAGACAACAAACGTTAAAAATTATGTCTATTCTACGCGTACACGACAAGGCTTTCGAACCCTATTTGAGCGCTGCTGCCATCGATGAGAAGATCGGCATTATTGCTTCGAAGATCGACAAGGACTACGAGGGAAAGAAGCCGCTTTTTATTGCGATCCTGAATGGCGCGTTCATGTTTGCTTCCGACCTGTTCAAGAAGATCACTATAGAATCGGAGATCAGTTTTATCAAGCTGGCTTCTTATAAGGGAACCAAATCTTCGGGTCAGGTGATCACGGCTATAGGACTGGACACCGATCTGCATGGACGGCATGTGATCATTGTAGAGGATATCGTGGATACGGGGAAGACGCTGAGCGAGTTCCTTCCGCAGCTGGAACATCAGCAGCCGGCCTCGATGAAGATCGCGGCGCTGTTGCATAAGCCTGAGGCTACCGTATACCCGATTAGTGTGGATTATCTGGGTTTTTCGGTACCCAACAAGTTTTTACTGGGCTATGGTCTTGATTATGATGGGTTAGGAAGGAATTTGCCCTCGATATATCAGTTAGTCGAGGAGCTCGTGGAATAGTTCTTGACGAAGAGCAAAGAACGTATTAATTTTAATCAAAATATCCAATTGAAATCCGCCTTATTGCTGCTATTGTGTTCTCTGTGCTTTTACGTGTCCCGCGGTCAGTTCTATCTGCGGGGGGAGGTTAAGGATGAGAACAACGGCCTCTTGCCGGATGTAAATATCAGGCTTCAGTCGAGCGGATACCTATATCATTCCGGCAGTTCCGGGGCCTTTGGTATTCCCATACCGGCATCGACGGATACGCTCACACTTACGGCGGAAGGCTATCAGACCCTTGTGGTTGCCGTTAACGCCAGCCAATACCAGACCATAAAGCTACATAATGCCATTGCCGCGCCGCCGCCGGTCCGGCGAGGTTTGCTTTCTTTGACCAAGGATCTCCGGCCCGGTGACCGAAAGGATTGGACGGTAGGCGCCGAAACCTATAGCTCGCTGGTGGAGAACGATTTTATTCCTGCGACGAAATATCCCGAGACGGGTTTTGCCGTCACCATTGATAAGGCTTCTTATAGCAATGTCCGGCG
The DNA here is from genome assembly GCA_025934485.1 of Chitinophagaceae bacterium. GTDB lineage: Bacteria > Bacteroidota > Bacteroidia > Chitinophagales > Chitinophagaceae > Puia. Next base: position 82,214 of record JAICXX010000003.1, on the reverse strand, counting down.
TTTTCTGAATATGGGTAGCACGATCCCGCCGGATGCGGTACGGATCGAGGAGCTCATGAACTATTTCAATTTTGCCTATACCGATCCGCCTAAGGACAGTGTGTTCTCGCTTCATTCGCAGCTTTCGGAATGTCCATGGAAAGCGAGCGACCGGCTGCTTTTTCTGCAGATCTGTGCACGAAAGATCGATCCGGCGCGCATCCCGCCTGCCAACCTGGTTTTGCTAATCGACGTCTCGGGGTCGATGGACCTGCCCAACAAGCTGCCGCTGTTGAAATCCGCTTTCGGGTTGTTAATCAATAATTTACGCCCTAAAGATACGGTTTCGATCGTGACCTACGGGGCTTCGGTGGCGGTGGCTTTACCGCCGACTTCGGGCAGCGAGAAAAAGAAGATCCTGGAGACCATCGACGATCTGGGACCGGGTGGGGCGACGCCCGGCGAGGCGGGTATCCGGGCGGCTTTCCGGCTGGCGAAGAGCCAGTACATCCATGGGGGGAATAACCGGGTGATCCTGGCAACGGATGGGGATTTCAACGAAGGCGAGACATCGGAAGAGGATCTGGAGAACCTGGTGATGCAGTATAAGGACTGGGGTATCTATCTTACCTGCCTGGGGGTAGGGATGGGAAATTATAAGGATTCCAAGCTGGAGGCGCTGGCGAAGAAGGGGCATGGCAATTTTGCTTATCTCGATGACGAGCGGGAGGCGGAAAAGGTCCTGGTGCGGGAGTTTACGCAAACGATCTATGCGGTTGCGGATGACGCGTATTTGAACATTCGATTCAACCCTACGCTGGTCAAGGATTACCGGCTTATAGGGTTTGACAATAAGGTCAAGGTCTTATCGGATTCCATGAGCGAGCTGCAAGGCGGCGAGGTTGGGAGCGGGCATTCGTTGCTGGCCTTGTTCGAGATCGTACCTGCCAACTTAGACAGCACGGCGGTGCGCGATGTGGCTTATGATAAGGGGCAACTGGCGAAGGTGCAGTTGAACTTTCGGCTGCCGCATGATCCCCGTGAGCGGAACAGCTACTATGAATGTGCGAGTACGGTCACTCCTTTCCGGGATCTGCAGCCTTGTTATCGATTTGCCTCTTCGATCGCGCTTTTTGGCGGGTTGCTGAAAAAATCGAGATTTACCCGTCAGGCGGATTGGAAGGATGCGATCCAGATTGCGGAGCAGTCGAGCGACCCCAGCGATCCGATGCAACAGGAATTCATCACGCTTATCGAGAAGGCGCGAAAGATCTATGGGCATAGCCGGAAGCACCGGAAAGAGGATGAGTAGGCTACGGCCGCTTTGCGGCCTAAGCGGGGCTAATGATGGCGCACCTTCGGCGCGCAAACCGCCCTCCGGGCGGTTAGGGGCGGCGGTTAGGGGCGGTTTAGGTAAACATCTCCCTCACTTTATCGAAGAAGCTGCGTTCGTTCTTATCCGGCTTAGGCTGGAAATTGGGCGAATCGTTGAGCTTTTCGAGGATAATCTTTTCTTCCGGGGTCACGTGCTGGGGTGTCCAGACGTTGACGTGGATCAGCTGATCGCCCCGTTCGTAGGTGTTGACGCCCGGGAAGCCTTTGCCTTTGAGCCGGAAGATCTTGCCGCTTTGGGTCCCCGGGGGGATCTTGATCTTGGCTTTGCCGTCGATGGTGGGAACTTCCGCCTGAAGGCCGAAGACGGCGTCCGCGAAGGATATATGCAGCTCGTAGGCGACGTTGAGTCCGTCGCGATGGAGCTCGGGATGTTGTTCTTCTTCGATGAGGATAATGAGGTCGCCGGGAGGACCGCCGCGTTCGCCGGCGTTGCCGCGGCCGCCAACGCTAAGTTGCATCCCTTCCTGTACGCCGGCGGGGATGTCGATGGTTACGGTCTCTTCGCCATAAACGCGGCCTTCGCCTTTACATACGGTACATTTAGCCGTTACGATCGATCCTTCGCCGTTACAAGTGGGGCAGGTCGTGACGGTTTGCATCTGACCCAGGAAAGTATTGCTGACACGGCGCACCTGGCCGCTGCCGCCGCAGGTAGAGCAGGTCTGAACACTGTTCTTGTCTTTTGCTCCGCTGCCGCTGCAGGTAGAGCAGGAGACGTATTTTTTGACCTTGATATTTTTGGAGACGCCTTTAGCGATCTCCTCGTAGTTAAGCTTGATCTTAACGCGGAGATTGCTGCCACGGACGCCGCGGGCGCGACCACCGCCACCGCCTCTGCGGCCACCGCCGAAGAAACTGCCGAAGATATCATCGCCGAAGATGTCACCGAACTGGCTGAAGATATCATCCATGTTCATACTTCCGCCATTGAATCCGCGGCCGTTGCCGGAGAGGCCGGCATGTCCATAACGGTCGTACTGGGCCCTTTTGTCCGCATCGCTCAAGACCTCGTAGGCCTCGGCTGCTTCCTTGAATTTTTCTTCTGCGGATTTGTCACCGGGGTTCCGGTCGGGATGGTACTGCATAGCCACCTTGCGATAGGCCTTTTTTATCTCGTCGGCAGAAGCACCCTTCGATACCCCCAATGTTTCGTAATAATCTCTTTTTGACATAGCTTTTAGCAGGATGTTGGGGTTATTTGCCTACCACGACTTTGGCAAAACGGATGATCTTATCGTTGAGGTAGTATCCTTTTTGAACTTCGTCGATGACCTTTCCTTTGAGTGCCGGATCGGGAACGGGGATCTCGGTAATCGCCTCATGTTTTTCCACGTCGAAATCGGTGCCTACGCTTTGCATCGCCTTTAGCCCTTTGGATTGAAGGGTAGAGCGGAGCTTGGAGAATACCAGTTGAACGCCCTCTTTGATCTGGGCGATATCGGTAGTAGCCTGGAGTTGTTTTTCTGCGCGGTCGCAATCATCCAGGACATCGAGTAAGGAAATGATGACTTCTTTGCCCGCGGTTTGGCGCAATTCCAGATTCTCTCTGGCGCTGCGTTTTCTGAAATTATCGAATTCTGCGAACAGGCGGAGGTATTTGTCCTTTTGTTCCTGCAGCTCTTCCTTCAGGCGTTCCATTTCTTCTTCCCGGGCGCTGAAATCCAGATGGGTCGCACCCGCGATGTTTTCATCGGTATTCAAATCATCCAGGTCGCGGCCCTGGTCCTCCATATTGTTGATGTTGGTCATAATCTGTTATTTATACCTGAGCCGTCTTCGGAGGCTCCGGTGCCACAAAGTTACGCTAGTCAATATTCTTGCCAATACTCTCTTAAGGACAAAATGTCTTATAAAAGGCTATTTTTGCCGCTGGCAACTTGGCGCGCTGAGACCGTTCTGAACTAACTAAATGGATAATAGTCCGTTACATAAAGACAATTTGGAGGAATTGTGGGTTTTGGCCCTCAAGGGGGATGCGGATGCCTTTCGGGACATTCACGGTGCGCTGTTCAAAGGATTATATAACTACGCCCTGAAACTTTTGCAGGATGGGCATCTGGCGGGTGACGCCGTGCAGGATCTTTTTGTTAAGATCTGGGTGCGTCGAGAGGGGATCGGTCCGGTGCTGAAGATCAAGCCTTATTTTTTTACTGCGTTGCGGCGGCAGGTGCTGAACCAGCTACGGAACCTGCATCACCGGGAATTGCAGATCGGCGGGATTCCCCGGCCGGATATCGATTTTTCTCCCGAGGAGATCGTGGTGCGGAATGAGGAATATGAGACGTTGCAGAACAGGATCGCAACACTATTGAACGAATTGCCACGTCGGCAGAAAGAGGTGATCTATTTGCATTATTTTGAAGAAATGGAGTATACCCAGATCGCGGAGGTCATGGGAATTCACTATCAATCCGTTTTGAATCTCACACAAAAAGCCCTGCAAAAATTGCGATCGGCCAATTTGCTGTCGATGCTTTTCTATCTCGCGGCGCTCTACCGCTGGTATATAGATGGGGGCAAAACCTTCCTTTGAATATTGAAAACGCGGTACAGCACTTTTTTTTGAAAAAAAGAGTATGAAACTTTCATTCGCGTGTCTTGGATGATAAAAGCGCGCCACTATGGACGAGTTTATGGACAATGAAATGGACAACAAGGAACTGCCGTTCGGTTTCCGGGCTCTGCCGGTGAGCGATGGGTTGCGGGAGGAGAACTGGAAAGCGATAGAGGAGGCTATGCGGCGGCAGGAACCTGTGGTTCGTCCTGGCAAGGTGATCCGACTCGTGCGGGTGTTTGCGGTGGCGGCGAGTCTTGCGGCGATTGCCGTAGGTATCTGGTGGATCGGTGCGAGAACGGGGACAGCACAATATTCGCAGATCCGGACGGGCTATGGAGAGATCAAGAGCATCCTATTGCCGGATAGTTCGATCGTGACGTTGAATGCCAATTCTTCGATCCGTATCCCTGAGGAATGGACGGAGGCTTCGGGGAGGCAGGTATGGCTGGAGGGTGAAGCCTATTTCCAGGTACAGAAGAAGCCGGCAACGGTGGCGAAGTTCGTGGTTCACACGCGGCAGGTGGATGTGGAAGTGTTGGGGACGAAATTCAATGTAAATGCGCGGCGGCAACAGGCGGTCGTATCGCTCGAAGAGGGTAAGGTACGTTTGTCCGTGCATGCCAGCGAGGCTGCCGTTTTGCAGAAGGCGACGCCGATGGTATTGCGGCCGGGGCAGGTAGTGACCGTCGATGGCGGACAGCAAGCGAAGGTCAACGATGACAAGGATGTGACCGCTCATAGCGGCTGGACGCATCACGAATTCCATTTTGACAATACGCCATTAAAGGATATCGCAGGAATGATCGAGGACACTTATGGTTATCGGATGGAGGTAGCGGATTCGAGCATGTTACAAGTAGCCATATCGGGGGATGTACGGGTAGGGAATGTCGAAGAAATGATCAAAGTACTGGAAGGCACTTCCGGCTATACCATGCATATCAAGGATAAGACCATCTACGTAACCTTTCGCTGATCAATTGGATCGCACCGACTAAACTGTTTATAACTTAAAACAACGCCATATGAGAAAAAGAACCCTCACAGGCAGGTTGCTGCTTTTTGCCCTATTGTTTCTAGGGAACAGCACGCTGATGAGTGCCCGTTCGCAGACGAATGCCTGGTTTACCTCCTATTCGCAGGCCAGTGCCAGTGTTATGCATCCTTACCAGGATCAGGATGGGCAGGCCCGCACGATCTCCAGTGTTCTCGCGGAGGCCCGCAAGACTTTCGATGTCGATTTTATCTATGAGTCAAAAGTGATACCGGCTGCAAAGGTGATCATCGATGTCGATAAATACAAGTCCGTCGAAGATTTCCTGGATGAGCTGCTCAAGCCATATAACCTGAAGTACAAAAAGGTATTGAGCAAGGCTTATGTAATCTATTCCAGCAATCCGGAGCTAAAGCGGCTGATCGCTAGTCTGATCAAGGAAGACGGACTTTCGGCCGCGATGCAGACGAATACCACTAATGATTCACGGAAGACCGCGGTCACCGGACGGATCACTGATGACAAGGGGCCGTTGGAAGGTGTGAGTGTGGTGATCAAAGGGACGAGCAAGGGAACGCTCACCGATAAGGATGGGCGGTTTAAGATCGAAGTAGAGAACGAGAATGCCGTGCTGGTGTTCTCGCTCATCGGTTACCAGACGATGGAGGAACCCATAGGTGGCCGAAGCGATGTGTCGCTCGTCCTGACGTCTAAGTCGGAGGGGTTGAACGATGTGGTGGTCGTGGGGTATGGTACGCAGAAGAAGAGCGTTGTCACCGGTGCTATTACCGGTGTCAAGGCCAGCGAACTGGAGGACCAGCCGGTGAATCGTCTGGAAGACGCCCTGCAGGGACGTACTTCGGGTGTGACGATCGCCGCCAATTCCGGTCAGCCCGGTAGTACGGAGCAGGTGCGGGTACGGGGTACAACCTCGATCAATGCCGGCAGCGATCCGTTATATGTGATAGATGGTGTGCCGTTGGACGGGGGTGGATTGGATTATCTCAACCCGGCGGATATCGAGTCGATCGAGGTGTTGAAGGATGCGGCAAGCCAGGCGATCTATGGCGCACGTGCGGCTACCGGTGTCATCCTGGTGACTACCAAGAAGGGAAAGTCCGGGCAAATGCGGGTATCTTATGAAGGGTATGCGGGAACGCAGGCACCGGCCAGAAAACTGCATCTTCTCAATGCACAGCAATATGCGACGCTGCGGAACGAGTCTTCCTTAGCCGGTGGGAAGGGGGTTGTCTTTGCCAATCCTGCTTCGCTTGGCAGGGGTACCGATTGGCAGGGACAGATCTTCGATAATCATGCCAGCGAGAACAGCAGCCAGCTGAGCTTTAGCGGTGGCACGGATAAAAGCACATTCTATACTTCGTTGGGATATTTCGATCAGAATGGGATCGTTGCCGACCCGATCTCGTGGTATAAGCGGGTAACGGCCCGCTTTAATGGATCGCATAAGATGACACCGTGGTTGAGCTTTGGAGAGAACATTGGATATTCCTATATCCGGGATCAGGGTCTCGGCAATACCAACAGCGAATTTGGCGGTCCGTTGAGCTCGGCGATCAACCTGGACCCGACGACGCCAGCGGTGATCACCGATCCTAATGTGCTCAATGATCCCAGCAGTATCTATAACACCGAGCCCGTGGTCCGGAATGCGGCCGGCCAGCCGTATGCGATCTCGAATTATGTAGGTCAGGAAGAAACCAATCCGCTGGCCTATATTGCCACCCAAAAGGGGAATAACTACAATTGGGGGCATAACATTGTCGCGGATGGCTATCTTGGCATAACGCCGATCAAGGGCTTGGAACTGAAGACTTCGGCCGGCACGAAGCTGGCATTCTGGGGCAGCAATAATTTCACGCCGATCTTTTATCTAAATGGTTCGACCTCCAATACGATCACCAACTATTACCGTGACGCCGAAAGTTTATTCATTTGGAACTGGGAAAATACGGCATCGTACAACCGGCAATTCGGGCTGCATAACATTACTGCGTTGATTGGAACGAGTGCCTGGGCAAGCAACCGGGGCAACGGCATCAACGGAAATTTCCAATACATGCCGGTGACGAGTCTTTCGCAGGCAACCCCGAATTACAGCTTACCCAATGCGGATAGAGTAGCCAGTGGTTATGATAACGTCAACCAGACGATCGCCTCCGAATTTGCGCGGGTGGTCTATAACTATGACGAGCGCTATTTGCTGGAAGGTCAGATACGCCGGGATGGCTCTACCCAATTTGGCCCTAACCATAAGTATGGATATTTTCCCGGTGGGTCCATTGGCTGGGTGGTTTCGCGGGAGCAATTCATGGCGGATAATAGTACGGTTAGTTTCCTGAAGATCCGCTGCAGCTACGGAGTCACAGGGAACGACAACATCAATTCGCTGCTTTATGAGTCCACGGTGAGCGGCGGGCGCAACTATACGTTTGGGAATGGCTATCAGATCGGGTATAGCACCAATGCACCGGCCAATCCGGATCTCAAGTGGGAACAAACCAAGCAGGTCGATGTGGGATTTGACGCCGTTGTGTTCAATCATCTGAATGTTACCTTCGATGCCTATAATAAGACGACGGATGGCTTGTTGATGACGGAGCAGCTGCCTTTGTATGTGGGCGCTTCGAGCAATCCTACCGCCAATATCGGCAACATGAGCAATAAGGGGCTCGAGCTGGAGGTACGTTACAATAAAAAGGTCGGTGAAGTGCAGTTGAGTGTTGCAGGCAATGGCTCGCTGTTGCGCAACAGGGTTACCAATATGGGCGTGACGCCTTACCAAACGGGAGCCACGTTACAGTCGGCTGCCTACGAGTTGGCGCGTACGGCGCCCGGTTATGCGATCGGGTCATTCTACGGTTTCAGGACGCTTGGTATCTTTCAGACACAGGCGGACGTTCAGAATTATGTCAACAAGGCCGGGCAGATGATCCAGCCCAATGCCAAACCGGGTGATTTCAAATGGGCCGATCTTGACGGAGATGGAGCCATTACGGCGAAAGACCGAACCTTTATCGGTGATCCGACCCCGCATTATACGTATGGCTTTACGGTTACTGCTGCCTGGAGAGGATTCGATATCGTGGTCTTTGGACAGGGAGCCGGAGGGAATATGATCTTCCAGGGATTGCGCCGGCTGGATATCCAAACCGCGAACTATTCCACGAAGGCCCTGGGCCGCTGGACCGGTCCCGGTTCTACGAATAGTTTTCCCCGGCTTGTGGACGGTGATCCCAACAATAACTTCACGAACCCTTCCGCATTTTATCTGGAGCCGGGCGCCTATTTCCGGATAAAGACCTTGCAGATCGGGTATACTCTTCCCAAGGAGTTGCTGCGCCGCTGGACCATGCAAAAGATCCGCATTTACGTGAGCGGTTACAATCTGCTGACCTTTACGCATTATACCGGCTATGATCCCGAGATCGGCGGCGGTAAAAATACGAGCATCGACATGGGCTTTTATCCGCAGGCCCGGACCCTGCAAGCAGGATTAAGCGTAGGATTCTAACGATAAAAAAGAACATTATGAAAAAGACAACCTTACTATATTGCTCCGTTTTCGCCGGTCTTTTGTTTGGCGCAGGAGCTTGTAAAAAGAGTTTCCTCGTAGCCCAGCCGGAAGGGACGGCGGTCGAAAGTGATTATTATCAAACACCCGATGAGGCCTTCGCCGGTCTGGTAGCCGCATACAATCCACTGTCGTGGACGGTAGTCAGCTCCTATGCGCCCAAGATGGTGCTGTTGAGCCTGGCTTCGGACGAATGTTATGCAGGTGGCGGTTCGTCTTCGGACAACCCCGGCATGCAAGCCTGGAATACCTATACGTTGCAGGCTGCAACGCCGAACGTACCAGCGGATCTCTGGAACCGGAACTTTACGGGCATTGCGCGGGTGAATACGATGTTGGCCAAGATCGGCGATGTGCCGGGTCTTACCTCGGATCTGAAGAGCCGGTATACGGCGGAGATGCAGTTCCTTCGGGCCTACTACTATTTCGACCTGGTACGGGAGTTCGGCAATGTTCCGTTGATCACAAAGGAGCTTTCGCAGGCGGAATGGTTCACGCAGGTGCAGGCGAAACCCGCCGATATCTATGCGCAGATCGAAAAGGACCTGAATGCGGCGATCCCCAACCTGCCGGCTACGGTGAATATTGCCACGGAAGGCGGGCGTGTCACCAAGGGTGCTGCGCAGGCTTTGCTTGGGAAGGCGATCATCTATGAGAATAATAATTCGCGGATGCAGGAAGCGGCCAGTGACCTGGAGCAGGTGAATACCTCTCCCGTGTACGCGCTGTTGCCCAACTATGCGGATATCTTCGATCCGGGCAATAAGTTCAATGCGGAGTCCATCTTCGAGATCGTGCATACGAACCAGGCCGGCAAGACCTGGAGCAACTGGCCCAATTTCGATGGTAATGTGGGCGTCCAGATGGTCGGTCCGCGTGGGTATAACGGCCCGACGTTTGAATCTTCCGCTGCAGGATACGGATTTTGCCCCGTGACGCTGGATCTCGTGAATGCATTGAAGGGCGATCCCCGCTATGCGGCGACCATTATCAATATCGACAGCTTGGCGAAGGCGGGTGTCTGTAAGTATAGTCCCGGTTATCAAAACACCGGTTATTTTATCCGCAAGTTCGCACCGCTCGCTGCTTATCAGAGCACTACCGGGAATATAGAGCTGAACTGGAGGAATGATGAGATCGAGATCCGGCTGGCCGATACCTATTTGCTTGAGGCGGAAGCGCTCGTGCGTGGCGGCAGTAATCAGACCCGGGCGCAGCAGCTGCTGGATGCCGTGAGGGCGAGGGTAGGGCTGGCTTCGGTTCCGGCGACGCTGGATAATATTTATAATGAGCGCCGGCTCGAGCTGGCTACGGAGGGACATCGCTGGTTCGACCTGGTGCGTACGGGACAGGCGCCAACGGTACTGGCTTCGAAGGGATTCCAGGCGAACAAGAATGAAGTATTGCCGATCCCGCTACAGGAGCTCAACAATACCAAGCTGGTTCAAAACCCCGGGTATAATTAATAAACTAACTATATGAGAAAGTTATTATTCTACGTTTTAGGGGCCGCCGCCTGCCTCGCCGGCTGTACGCCGGACAACAATGCGCCGGCTTTAGGCTCGACGCCCAAAGTCAATTTTACGGTCGCGCAGGTCTCCGGCGTGAACAACACCTTTGTTTGCACGGCCGGCACGGCGGGAGTCTTCGGCTGGTATTGGAGCACGGGCAATGGATCCCCGGTTGCCGGAACAGCGAGCGATACGATCCATTTCGCACAGCACGGGAATTACCGGATCATGCTGACGGCGATAGGCAAGGGAGGATATGACACTGCTTCGCAGATCGTGTCTGTCGCCAGCGACGACTTGGGTAAGACAGTGTTGCAGGGCGGAACGCTCGACACGGCCAGCGCGTCCGCCTGGACGGTCCTCAATACCGGAGGGCTGCAAACGACCTTTACGTTTACCTCCAATGGGCTTGTGGTAAGCAATACCGGCAATACCAATGGCGGCATTTATCAGGCTGTACAGCTTCAGGCAGGCGTCAACTACAAATTCTCCTGCAACGTCTCGGGCTCGGGAATGTCGAACTCCTGGTTTGAATTTTATATCGGGGCCACGGTGCCGACCCAGGGATCGGATTATACCGACAATAAGATCTATTCGCTGAACACCTGGTCCGGTTGCGGAAAAACTGCATTTGATGGAAATGTAGTACAGATCGGTTGTAACGGCAGCGGGCCCAGCTCCGGAGACTTTTCGGTTGCAACCAGTGGGACGTATTATGTGGTAATCAAGGCGGGCAGTTCAGGCGGGACGCTCGGCTCCGGGGTCACGGTTGCCGATATCGCGTTGGATCAGCCATAATGAGCTATAATTTCGCACAAATGAAAACTATGATGAGGCCGTTGCTATATATCTTGTTCCTGGGCTCGGTGGCCTGCTCGAAGGGCAGTGGCGGCGGCGGGCAATCGAATACTCAAACCACCGGGCCCACGATACGTGTGAGCGATGTCACGCAGGTCCGGCAAACGCAGGCATCGACCTTCAGGTTCTATATCGATCTGAACGCGGCGAGTACCCAGACGGTGACGGTGAACTATGCCACGTCGGATGGAACGGCGAAAGCGGGTACCGATTATACGGCGACGAACGGGTCGATCAACATTGCGGCGGGCCAAACCGAAGTGTATGTGGATATTCCGGTGACGGGTGACAGTCTGCGCCGGGCCAATCAGAACTTTTATTTCCAGATCAGCAATCCTGTTAACAGCACGCTGGGTACGGCGAAGGCAACGGGGACCATTGTTAATACGGACCTGCCCTATCTACCCACCGATACTACCGGTTATGAGACACCCACGGGCTATCCGGGCTATCATCTTGCCTGGAGCGATGAGTTCAATGGGAACAGCTTGAACACCAATAACTGGGGGTATGATCTGGGCGGATCGGGTTGGGGGAACCAGGAGCTGGAGAACTATACGAACCGGACGCAAAATGTATTTGTGTCCGCCGGCCATCTGATCATCGAAGCCCGGCAAGAGTCGTATGGGGGCAACAATTATACGTCCGGGCGGATCGTGACTGCGGGTCTTCAGCAGTTTACCTATGGGCGGATCGATATCCGCGCCAAGCTGCCAGTCTCCAAGGGGATGTGGCCGGCGTTGTGGATGCTGGGTTCGAATATCAGCACGGTACCCTGGCCGGGTTGCGGTGAGACGGATATCATGGAGCTGGTGGGAAGCGCTCCAAGCCAGGTCACGGGTTCGATGCACTGGCAGCAAACGGGTGGTAGTGAAGGCACCTACAATGGTAACTATGATCTTTCTTCCGGCGATTTTAGTCAGCAGTTCCACGTGTTTAGCCTTGTCTGGAAACAGGATAGCGTGCAGTTCCTGGTGGACGATCATTTATATGTCAACGGGAGCTCGGCCAATGTTCTAAGCGGGACGTATCCGTTCAACAGTCCCTTCTTTTTTATTTTCAATGTGGCGGTAGGCGGTAACTGGCCGGGGCCGCCGGATAATACGACGATCTTCCCACAGCGGATGTTTGTGGATTATGTACGTGTCTTTCAACAATAGACTTTTATGAGATCGAGCTTTTGTTTTTTACTGATACTTATCCTCGCAGGCGGTTTCGCGGCCTGCAGCAAGAAGAGTAGTTCATCCCCGGTGACTCCGCCGCCAACGGATTCTACTTCTTCTACACCGGTGAACAGCCAGGTGGCGTTGTGGTTGACGAACCCGGATAAGAGCGCTTTGTTCCAGCAACAAAATGTGGCGCTGAACTTCGGGAACGGCCTGGCTGTACAGCCGGTGATCACGTTAGATACGACGCAAACGTATCAGACCATCGATGGTTTTGGGTATTGCCTCACGGGGGGAAGTGCGCAGCTGATCTATGGGTTGCCGACGGCTCAGCGGCAGGCGCTGGAGCAGGAATTGTTTGCGACGGACAGCACGCATATCGGCGTGAGCTATTTGCGGCTGACGATCGGCGCTTCGGACATGAGTGCGCGGGTGTTTTCGTATGACGATGCCGGTACGCCTGCATCGCCGGATACGACGCTGGCCAATTTCGATCTGAGCGATGACAAGACCTATCTGGTGCCGCTTTTGAAGGAGATCCTGGCCATCAATCCGACGATCAAGTTGTTGGCCTGTCCGTGGAGCGCGCCGGCGTGGATGAAGAGCAATGACAATGCATCCGGCGGATCGTTGTTGCCGCAGTATTATAGCGTGTATGCGCAATATTTTGTAAAATATATCCAGGCGATGAAGGCGGGTGGGATACCCATCGACGCCATCACGCCGCAAAATGAGCCATTGAATGCCAACAATAATCCGGCTATGGTGATGCAGGATACGGCCGAGGACGTGTTTGTGCGGGACTATCTGGGCCCTGCCTTTCAGGCGGCGGGTATCACCACCAAGATCATCGTATGGGATCACAATTGTGATGTACCGCAGTATCCGTTGTATATCCTGGGGGATGCGAGCGCGGCGCAATATGTGGATGGGTCGGCGTTCCATCTTTATGGCGGCGATATTTCGGCCCTATCGACGGTACACAATGCCTATCCCAACAAGAATGTGTATTTCACGGAGCAATATGTGGCGGGGCCGGGTAATTTCCAGGGTGATCTGGATTGGGCGATCAACAATCTCATCGTAGGTGCGACGCGTAACTGGAGCCGGAATGTGCTGGAATGGAATATGGCTGCCGATCAGAATTATGGGCCGCATACCCCGGGTGGATGTGGGGTTTGTCAGGGTGCTTTTACGATCAATGGTACGGCGGTCAGCCGGAATACTTCCTATTATATTATTGCCCATGCGAGCAAGTTTGTTCGGCCCGGGAGTGTGCGGGTCTCCTCGAATATTACGGGCAACCTGGAGAATGTGGCCTTTCTCACGCCCGGCGGGAAGAAGGTGCTCATCGTTCTGAATTCCAACCCGACGGCTACGATGTTCACGGTCCAGTTCAATGGAAAGAATTTTTCGACGACGCTCAATGGGTATGCGGTCGGGACGTATGTGTGGTGATAAAACAGGGGGCTGCCACGGGCCGACCGGCCGAAGGCCCATCATAAGACGGTACGGCGCGGCGGGTATATTTCTTTGGACCCGTGTGGCGCCGTACCTTTGCGCCCATGACAAAGGTTTATTTGAAGAAAAAGATCGGCTGGCGGGTGGAGAACGGGCATCCGTGGATATTTGGGAATGAGATCGCTACGGTAGAGGGGGATACCGCTGGTGGAAGTATCGTGGATGTATTCACGCATGAGAAGAAGTTTTTGGGCAGGGGATATATCAACCTGCAGTCCCAGATCGCGGTGCGGCTTTTGACGCGGGACAAGACCGAGACCATCGACGAGGCCTTTTTTACAATCGGCTTCAGGAGGCCTGGCACTACCGGCAGCGTCTTGGCTATACGGAGAATTGCCGGCTGGTCTTTGGCGAAGCCGACTATTTACCCGCACTGATCATCGATAAATTCAACGACTATTTTGTCTTACAGACCCTGGCACTGGGTATGGATCGCTGGAAGCCGGTGATCGTGGATGCCTTGCAACGCATTTTTTCTCCAAAGGGGATCTATGAGCGAAATGACGTGCCTGTGCGGGAGTTGGAAGGGCTGCCGCAACAAAAGGGTTTTTTAACTTCGCCATTCGACACCAATATCATCCTCCGGGAGAATGGGGTGCAGATGCATGTAGACATCGAGAACGGACAGAAGACGGGCTATTTCCTGGATCAGCATGACAATCGCCGGGCCATTCAGCATATTGTGAAAGGGGCGGATGTATTAGGGGCCTTTTGTTATACGGGCAGTTTTGAAACGCATGCGGGGTATTATGGTGCGAAAAGCGTTTTGGGGCTGGATATTTCGGAAAATGCCGTTGCTCAGGCGAGGCGGAATGCGGCGCTCAACGGGCTTTCGGACAAGTGTCATTATGAGGCGGTGAATGCTTTCGATGTATTGAAGCAATGGAGCAAGGAGGGGCGGCAGTATGATGTGGTGATGCTCGACCCGCCGGCTTTTACCAAGAGCCGCGAAACGATCCAAAAGGCTATCACGGGTTATAAGGAGATCAATCTGAGGGGGATGAAGCTGGTGAAAAGGGGTGGATTCCTGGTCACGTCATCCTGTACGAATCTTGTAAAGCCGGAGGTTTTCCTGGACACTATCGAGCTGGCTGCCAAGGATGCACGGCGGCGGCTACGGCAGGTCACGTTCCAGGCACAGGCCAGCGACCATCCGATCATTGCGGGATGGGACAATACCAATTATTTAAAATTTTTGATCGTTCAGGTGTTGTAGGACGTTATTTGTTCACCTGGAACCGGCCGGAGTCGGTGACGCGGCTGTTCTCGTCTTTTAGTTGGAAGATATAGATGCCACGTGGCAGGTCGCTGAGCTGCACGGTGGTCTTGTCGGAGACATCCGGGATATCCTTTACTTTACGGCCCAGGAAACTGTAGATCTCTAAAGTGTAGGTCTTGTTATCGTCTTTTGCGAGTTCGAAGATAATGTAGGAGACACAAGGGTTGGGATAGAATCGTATGACCTTGTGCTCGGGTTCGGGCATAGGCCCCTTGGCCTGGCAATTTGCCCGGAGGGAGGTCAGTAGGATGATGGATAACAATATGTAAAAAATTCTCATGCTTCAAGTTTACACAGCATCAAAAAGACTCGTTTACACGTGATCCCAAAATAATTGATTCTATTCAAAGATACAAATAACCGGCCAAAAATGGAAGTAAAAAAATTAGCCGGCTCCTGGCCGGCTATAAATTTAATGACATGGTGCTTAGCTAGTTAAGCCCTTTGAGTACATTTTGAATAGCGGCAAAATCGGGCAAGTCAGTGGCTGTTTCCAGTACTTCCGCGTACCGGACCAACCCATCTTTATCGATCACGAAAGCTGATCTTTTGGATACTCCTTTCATATCGAATACGAAACTGTCGTAGAGGGACCCATATTCTGTGGAGACGGTCTTGTTAAAATCGCTGAGGAGGGGGAAGTTGAGTTTCTGTTCTTCCTTGAATTTGGCCAGGGTAAAGATGGAGTCGACGCTGATGCCAAAGACCTGGGCGTTGGCCCCGTTATAAGCGGCGATGTTGTCACGGGTGCTGCAAAGCTCTTTCGTGCAGGTGCCGGTGAAGGCCTGTGGGAAAAAGAGCAACAGGACGTTCCTGCCTTTATAATCGCTGAGCGTCACTTTTTGTTTATCAGAGTCGTAGAGCGAGAAGTCTGGAGCCTTTTGGCCCACCTGGATGCTAGACATAAATGATTTTTTTGCTGGTCCCAAAGGTAGCTTAAAATCTGGGACAGAGGACGCGGTACTTGGCATTTTCGCGGTCGAGGAAACCGGTATAGGAGAGTGATAGTTCGAAACCGCCTTGAGAATTGCTCACGGTGGTGAGCGGTGAGGTATTGACGTCATAGCTGAGGCCCATGGTAAAAGAATTCATCTCGAGCTTGATCACCGGGATAAAGGCATCTTTCCAGCGGGCGAGACCGCCGATGGTAAAGGTGTATTGGTTCAGGTCCGTTTCTTCGGTGAGTTTATAGGAATACAATACGCCGCCGATGGTTTCCTGATCGGGGCCCTGCCGGGACCAGTCCGCCTGAATGGTAAAATAGCTATAATCGTTGATGATGGATTTCAGGCCGAAGGAGACAACGACCTTGGGATCCAGCTCCACGGCGGGGTTTTTATAGAACGAGTTTTTGGGGCGGTTGAGGTGGTGATAGGCAAAGCCGACGTACATCGAGTTTTGGTTGTCGGGGCCGTAGGCGGTATTGAAACTGATGCCGAGCGAGCCATCGAGGTAGTGGACGTTGGGGCTCAGGATGGTTTCGCCGTTGGGCAGGGCCGGGTCGTAGGCTGTGCCGTTGAACTGGCTATTGGTCGTGACCTTGCTCATATCGAGGCTTTTTTCCACGAGACCGCCCATGAAGCCGAGCGAGAGGTACATAGGGCGATCGTTGCTCAGCGATTTGTGATAATTGAGCGCCGGGAGCAGTTCGGTCGTTTCAAGCGCAGCGGTGCCGGCTTTATCGAAAAGTACCTGCAGGGCTGTGGTAAAATAGTCGCTCTGGCGGCCGATGGGCCATTTGTATTCCGCGTTGACGGAGCCGGTGCGATAGGCGTTGGTGAAGCTGTTCCACTGATCGCGGTAGACGGTCTGTACGCGGTAGTCTCCGGTGAAGATGCCGGCGAGCGATGGGTTGCGAAGGAGCGGGGTCTCATAGAACTGGGAGAAATGGATATCCTGGGCGCGTGCGAACAAAGATGCGAGCAAGAGTGGCAGGAGGGTATAGAGATTTAGTTTTTTCATTTTTTCATCGAATCAGGGTAATGTTGCCGCTGATGGTGATCACCTGCGCATTCTCGCAAATTACTTCCGCTATATAGACATAGGCATCTGCCGGAGCGGGTTTGCCGCCAAAGGTGCCGTCCCAGCCCATGTTCTGCTGGTTGGCCGGAAAGTTCATGCGTGCAAAGACCTGCTGGCCCCATCGGTTGAAGATGGTAAGCGACTGGATATTATAAAGACTGGTTCCGCGCGGATAGAAATAGTCGTTGACGCCGTCGCCGTTTGGCGAGAACGTATTGGGGAACCAGTAGTTCTTGTCGTTACAAACCGTTTTTATGAGGATGGTATCGGAAGCGCTGCAGGTATTGGCGTCCGTGACCGTAACGGTATAGGTGGTGGGGAGGATTACCGTCGCTACCGGGTTGGGACAGTCCGTACAACTCAGGTTGGAAGTGGGCGTCCACTGATAGCCGACGACGTCCGGGCTATAGGTAAAGGGAATGGTGACGGGGATGCCGAGAGGGACGGTGAGTTCGTTGGGGCCTTTGATAACGGGCGAAGGGTTGATGGTAATGGTGGATATCGCGCTATCGATACACCCAAAGGGAGTAGATGCGTCAAGCTTGACCGCAAAGGTACCGGGAGTGAAAGGAACCAACGGGTTCTGCAAAGGCGAGGTTTCGCCGTTCCCGAAGTTCCAGCTCCAAGTGATGCTGTCGGTGAGCTGCGGGGTATAGCTACCCTTGAAGTCGAGGGGGCCGGCGCACAGGATCGGGGGAATCGTCATCACAGGATGCGGGGTTTGATAAACGTGCACGGTATCGGCATAGGACTCCGTACAGGCGTCATGCGTCGTAACCTGTAGGGTCGCGATCCAGGAGCCGGGCTGGTTAAAATCGTGCGTGATATTGAAGCCCCCATAGCCAGGGCTAAGCGTTTGCGACGGCGACCCATCGGTAAAAGTATAGGTTTCGTTTGTGTAGCCATCGTTGGAAATGGTGTAATCGGTTAGCTGCACAATGCTACTGTCGCAAAAGGCGTGTTTGCTCATGGTAAAGAAGGGGGTGGCGCCCAGCACTGTGATCGACTGGATGCCGTTGATCCCGACAATACACCCCGATGGGTCTGTGAGATCGATCTCTGGAAGGTAGCCCCCGGGATTGCGATACATATGAAAGGGCGTCAGGTTCTGCGACGAGTCAGCCGCGTTGTCGCCAAAGAACAACATAAACGTGGTATAGTTGGGCACGACAAGCTGAAATTGAACAGGTACCGAATCACAATGAAACAGCGGGCTATAGTTCATGGTGGTGGCGGTGTTGGGATTGGTGATCAGGACGCGCCGGGAGGCGGAATCAAGACATCCCCCCGGACCCTGGACAAAGAGCTTGGCGGTATCGATGCCATAGTTATTGTAGAAATGGGACGTGCTGTCCAGCGTGGAGCTGGTGGTGTCGCCGAAATCCCAGTAAAGGGAGTCATAGTATTGGCCATGGGCGGCGAAAATGGTTTGGAGCGGGGTACAGATGCCTGTGGTATCGTAGATATTGAAAGCAGCGGTCGGGGACTGGATGAATATGGTCCTGGTCTTTGTATTGAAACAATTGTTCTTGTCGGTGACCTGCTCGGCCACGGTATAGGTTTGGCCGCTGCTACCGAAGGTGTGGGCAGGTGCAGGCAGCGTCGAACTGTTGCTGGCGCCGCTGGCAGGGTCACCGAATGTCCAGAGATAGCTTAGGTTATATCCTTGTGACGAGTCGGTAAAGTTCAGGGGCACGCCAGGGCAGTAAAAGCTATCTATACCGCCGAAGTTGGCGATGGGGTTGGTGATCTGTATGGGGCGCGAAGCAGTATCGATGCAGCCGGCATTGTCGGTGACGGTAAGAAGCGGCTGATAATAGCCGGTGTCGGCGTAGGCATGGGTCGGGTTTTGGGCGCCGCTGGCTACCCCGCCGTCGCCGAAGTTCCAGGACCAGCTGAGAATTGTCGCGGTAGTGGGATCGGTGGTGGATTGGTCGGTAAACGCAGCTGGCAGTTTTTCGCAACCGCCGCCGGTAGCAGGGACGGTGAATTTCGCGGTAGGACCGTCGATAGTGATGTAATTGGTCACCGGGACAGATGGGCACTTGTTCAGATCATAGACAGTGAGGGTGACCGAATGAACGCCGTTCGTCGCGAAGCTCGTGTCGAAGGTGGAACTGGTGGTTGGGGGGTCTGTCGGGAGAGCGTCTACCTGCCAGACATAGGTGCCGATCAGCGATAAGGGGGTGCTGGTCGAGGTAAAGGTCACCTGTTGATTGCGGCAGGCGGAGGCAGGCGGAGGGGGGGTGAAGGAGGCAGTGATGGCTCCGATGGTGACCTGCTGCTTGATCGTGCTCGTGCAGGCATTTGCGCCGGTGCCCTGGGTTACCGTGAGCGTCACGGAATAAGTTGCCGGTGTGGCAGTAGGAGCAGGATATTGATGCTGCGGGTTTTTCTGGGAATTTGCTGCCGTAAGCGGTGAACCGTCACCGAAATCCCAGGTCCAACTGATAGGGCCGTAAATCGCAATATCACCCTCATAGGAGGAGTCGTTGAATTGGATAAGCGACCGGTTAGCGCAGCCGGCGGCCGCGAGCGTATCTTTGAAATGGGCGAAAGGGGGATTGATGTTGACCAATTGGGAATCCGCCTGCGGGCAGCCGTTGTTGGATACCGTAAGGGTAACCTCATGGGGGCCGAAAAAGGCATAGGAATAGGTGGCTGTGGGACTTCCGGTTACCTGGTTGCCGGTGTGGTCGCCGAAGGTCCAGATCCAGTTTTGGGGGGTAGGCGTCGTGGTCGAGGTAAAGGTAAGCGGTGTAGCGTTGCAGACGGTGGCGCCCGGGCTTATCGTAAAGGTGGGAAGCAGCGGGGTGCCGATCTGGACGCCGGCGCTCGCCGATGCTGTACAGCCGCCATTGGTGGTCAGGATGACGGACAGGGTATAGTTGCCCGCATTAGGATAAGTGAATGTAGGGAGGGCGGCTGTGGAGCTCCCTTCGTTAGAGCCTGGCGCGTTCCAGCTGTAGGAGGCGATACCATCCACCGAGCCGTTATGTGGGACAGGTCTTATCGTATTGAAGGACGCTGTGGAGGCCACGCATGCGGTGAGGATTCCGCCAATGCTGGCGGTGGGCGTTTTGATGAACACGGCTCCTTTCTTGGTGAGCGTGCTCGGACAATTGCCCGGGCCGGTGGCAGTGAGTGTTACGTTAAACTGCCCGTAGCTGTTGTAGGTGTGGGAGGGATTTTGCTGGGAAGAGGTGTAACCATCGCCAAAATCCCATAACCAGGACGTGGCGGCGGGTGTAGTTTGATCAGTGAACTGTACGGTTAGCGGCGGTTTACAAGCTGCACCTTGCCCGGTAGTAAATTTGGCCGCGAGCACGTCCACCACATTGATATTTTCACTGATGGAATCGACGCACTTGGCGTACTTGTTTATGAGTTTTACCGTAATAGGACCGGAAGCAGGAAAAGTTTTTGATACGCTGGGTGTATTGAAGGAAGATCCGTCGCTGAACACCCAGCTGATCGAAGGCGGTATGGGGCTGGAACCTTCGGAATAGATCACGGGTGTATTCACGCAAACGGATGTAGGACCGTTTAATACGACCGAATTATTGGTGAAGGGCAATGTCTGTTGAAGCGAAGCTACGCAGCCAAGGCTACTGGTGACCTGGAGGTTTACATTGTATTGTCCGCTGGTGGGGAAAGTTACTATGGGGCTGGTATCTGTGGAGTTGGCGGGTGTCGCGCCGTTACTTACCGCCCAGTTGAAAGTGAGGTTGCCTGGACCTGCGCTTTGGTTCAGCAATTGGCCTGTAAAAGGAGCGCTACACGAGGTCGATTGCTGATTGAAGGTAAAATTCGGCTGGATGCCGTTCACTACCCGGATATAACGATTTTGGGTTATCGAGTTGGAACATCCGCCGGAATTGGTGACGGTGAGCGATACATTATAGTATCCCGGTTGCGTATAGGAATGTAAAGGGTTTTCCTGATTCGAGGCGGAGCCATCACCTAGGTTCCAGGCCCACGAAGTGATGGAACCCTGGCCAGGATTTGACTGGTCGAGTAACTGCACTTGTGCCGGTGCGCAGGCTAGCGTGAGGTTGGAGGTAAATTGGGGAGTCGGGCCCGCATAGACAGTAATGTAGCCGTTTTTTTCTGCTACATCGGTCCCGGTGGTATTACGAACAATGAGCTTTACCGTATAGGTTCCAGGCGTACGGTAGACCACGGTAGGATTTTGAGAGGTGGAGGTCAGGCCGTTGCCGAAGTCCCAGGTCCAGAAAAGGGGTTTGTTGGTCGATTGGTCGGTGAAATGGACGGCCAGGGGGCTACAACCTGTGGTCGGGGTAGCGGAAAAGTTGGCGACCGGGGCCTGGGCCTTGGCGTAAAGGAGCCCAAACACGAGGCCGGAGATCATAAATAGTCTTCGTATCAACCAAAGGATCGTTTAGGTAGATGGAAATAGCACAGAGCTTGTTTTCGCGGGGTACGGAAGGGTTAATGTTTTTTCAGTTGCAGGAAATTGGTTGTATGGTTGACGGTATCTACACATTTGGCGGATACGCTATCCGTATAACTGTCCGTGATGGTCCAGGTCTCGTTCAAATAAACGAGCGGCGCGGCGGCGCCGGCAAAATCCGCGGTAACGGTGCGGGCATTGATATTGTCCGACCACTGCCCTGTAACCGTCGTGTTGCCACCTGTAGCCGTCACGGTGTTATTCGCGTCAAATTTAAACAGATAACCTGAAAAAGATGAAGTAATATCACTATCATTTTGTTCATAACCAGCGACATACCATAATCCATTTGTCACCACTGCTTCGAGGGCGTTCTGTTCCTGTTTCTGGATGTATTTTTTGCACGAGCACAAGAGAAGTATCAGGCCGGCGATCAACAAGCGGTTCATAGGTCAACGATTTTATATTCAAAAATTGTAAATATTTCCGTATTTATCAAGCAAATAGTCGAGAAAATAGTTGATATCCAATGGTTTTCCGGTCGCTTGCTGACACAATTCCTCGCTGGTATACCGGCGGCCATGGCGGTGGATGCTTTCCCTTAGCCAGTGCAAAAGCGGTGCCGTTTGTCCCTGACCGATGGCTTCATCCAGGCCAGGCACCTGTTTTTCGGCGGTGGCAAAGAACTGCGCGGCATAAAAACTACCCAGACTATAGGTCGGGAAGTAGCCAAAGCTGCCGTGGCTCCAGTGAACGTCCTGAAGACACCCCCGTTTATCGTCCGGTACAGTGACTCCCAGCCAGGTCTTATAGTTCTCATTCCACCACGCGGGGATGCTGTCAACGGAAAGGGTACCCTGGATCAACTGTTTTTCCAGCTCATAACGAATCATTACGTGAAAATGGTATGAGACCTCATCGGCTTCAGTGCGAATAAGGGATGGGTGGACCTTGTTGATACCCTTGTAGAACTGCTCCAGGGAGGCGGAGCCGAGTTGCCCGGGGAATAGGGTCTGGAGGCGGGGATAGATCGTTTTCCACCAACGCTCGCTTCTGCCGATATTGTTTTCCCAGAGGCGGGATTGCGACTCATGGATGCTAAGGGATGCGAACTCACCGAGGGGGAGGCCGTAGTAATGCGGTGGCAGGCCTTGTTCATAGAGGGCATGGCCGGTTTCATGGATACAGCTCCAGGTCATATGGCTGAAATCATGTGCGTCGATCCGGGTAGTGATGCGGACGTCGTGGGGGTTGAAGCTGGTGGTAAAAGGGTGTTCGGAGAGGTCCTGGCGCCCGGCCTCGAAGTCGAAGCCCATCCGGCGGATCAGGTCCATACCGAAATCCCATTGTGTTTGTTTGGGATAATCGCCCCGCAGGAAGGCGTCGTCTACCTGCGGGCGGCCGGCAATGCGATCGAGGATCTCTTTGAGCGGGACGCGGACCTCGTTGAATACCTGGTCAAGCAGGCCCACCGTAGCGCCCTTTTCGTATTGGTCCAGCAGGGCGTTGTAGGGATGTTTTTCGTAGCCGGCGAGCTCTGCTTCTTGTTTTTTTAAATCTACCAGCTTTTGCAGCTCGTCTTTATAAAGCGCAAAGGAATTGGCGGCGCGGGCCTGGAGCCATGCATGGAAACAGCGGGAGCTGGCTTCGCTAAGGAGGCGGACGAAGGCCGGGCTGAATTTCTTTTGTTTTTCGTAGTCTTCGAGGCTGAGGGTGATATTGCGTTTCTCGTCTTCCTGCAGGTCGGCGCGTTCGTCGAGTGTCTGCAAAAGCAGGCCCAGGGTGGGGTCGACGAACCATTCGTGGCCGATCTCGGAAAGCGTGGCGAGCTGCCGGCCACGGAAATCCGCGCCTTTGGCGGGTAGATAGGTTTCCTGGTCCCACTGCAAAACGGCGGCCGAGTATTTGATATCGGCAATTTTTTGCATGCGGTGGGTGTATTCGGTGTAGAGCTCTTTTGAAGACTTTGTTAATATCATTTTAACATTTTTTTCTTTGCGGGAATTCGAAATTAAGTGGTTTTTTTACAGTATGAAGAAGATTCGTTGCTTTCTCGCCGTTCTTGCCACCCTGCTCTTTCCTGCGCTGGTGAAGGCGCAGGTGCTGGATTCCATGATGAATGTTTATGCCAACAATTATCCCCAGGAAAAGATCTATGTGCAGTTCGATAAACAGCTGTATAGTGCGGGTGAGACCATTTGGTTCAAGGGGTATCTTTTTACGGGAGCCGATCCTTCTTTATTGAGCAAGAATTTCTATGCGGAGCTGAGCGACCCTTCGGGCGCCATCATCCAGCGGAAGGTATATCCCATTAGCGAGTCGAGCGTCGCGGGTAATTTCGATCTTCCGGCGAAGCTCACGGCCCGGCATCTGCATTTCCGGGCCTATACGACCTGGATGACGAATTTCGATACTGCCTTTTATTTTGAAAAGGATATCAAGATCTACGATAACAAGCTGGATTCTTCCGGGACGGTGACGTTGATCCCGCGGCAGACCAAATTATCGTTCTTTCCCGAGGGGGGAGACCTGGTAGGCGGTGTCGAGAGCATGGTGGCTTTTAAGGCCGAAGACCAGTTTGGCTTTCCGATAAATGTCAAAGGTTCGGTGCAGGACAAGAGTGGAAAGGAGATTTTGACCTTCAGCTCCGAACACGATGGGATGGGCAAATTCCTGCTGACCCCTGATGCGGGCGATTCGCTCAGGGCGGTGTGGCTGGATGCGCATGGCATCGAACATCGAACCGGGTTGCCGCATGTGATGAGCACGGGGGTGGTGATCAGGGCATTGCCGGGTAATCAGAAAGTTTTGTTCTCGGTTGCGCGCAGCTCCGAAGGCGGTCCGGAGCTCAAACATCTGGTGATTATCGCGCATATGCATCAGCATTTGGTATATAAAGCCAAGATCAACCTCGAGGATAATTTTATGAGCGGGGGAACTATTCCCACGGGACAGCTGCCCAGCGGCGTATTGGAGCTCACCGTTTTCAACGCGGATCTGCTACCCATGGCGGAGCGGGTGGTCTTCGTGAACAACCACGATTTCCTGTTCCATCCCGAGGTGGCGATGCCGGCCAAGAGCCTGGTGAGGAGAGGTAAGAACACCCTGGAGATCGATGTGCCGGACACTTTAAAAGCCAATTGTTCCGTTGCGATCACGGATGCTACCGCAGACGGCGAGTTTCCCGATGCGGACAATATCATCTCGCATATGTTGCTTACCGGCGATATCCGCGGGTATGTGCACGATCCTTATTATTATTTTGCGCATACGGCCGATAGTCTGGCCAACCAGCTGGATCTGGTGATGATGACGCATGGCTGGCGCCGGTTCAAGTGGGAAGCGTTGGCGCAGGGACAGGTGCCGAAGATAAAAAACCGGGAATCGGATTATCTATCGGTTCTGGTTGAAGTCCTGGGTGTCGATCCTTACAAGATCGCCAAGGATGAATCGCTGAATGTCATCCTGAGCAAACGTGATTCGAGTACGCAGATGTTGCAGGTCCCGCATATCTCGGGGACGAAGTTCGGCGTCACAGGGCTGATTTTCTATGACACGGCAAAGGCTTTTTATCAATTCAATGTCAACCGTGCGCTTTCGGGCGAGGCGGCGGTCACCTTCAACACAGGCCTGGTCAAGGGTCCGCGTTATGCACGGCCGTTGACCACCCCTTTCGATGGCTGGACGGCGGAGGATTCGGCCTATCTGCACCGTAATAAATACATCGCGATCGAAACGGCGCGGGCCAAGCCTATAGAAGATGCGAAGGTCAAGACTTTGGAATCGGTGACCGTGCATGGCCATGTAAAAACGGATGCGGAGAAGATGGATGACCGTTATGCTTCGGGGATGTTTGCCGGAGGGGACGCCTACGAATACGATCTCGCCGACGACCCGCTAGCGTCTGCTATGCCGGATATCTTCACCTGGTTGCAGGGCAAGGTTGCGGGGTTGCAGATCACTCCGGGTAACGGCCCCGGCGGGGCGCCTTCGCTCTCCTGGCGGGGCGGTAAGCCATCGCTCTATCTCAACGAAATGCAAACGGATGCCCAGCAACTGCAGAGTACGCCTGTAACGGATATCGCCTATTTAAAGGTCTTTCGTCCCGGTTCGGGCGTAGGCTTTGGAGGCGGTTCCGGTGGAGTGATCGCCGTCTATACCAAGAAGGGCGGTGACGAAAAACGTGGGAATGATCCCAGTTTCAAGGGACTCGACAGGGCTCTGCTGATTGGTTATGCGATGCCCAAGCAATTCTATAGCCCGAACTACCTCGAGAATTCACCACTTAACGAAGCCGCGGACCTCCGGAAGACGCTTTACTGGAAACCCTATGTGCTGACCGACAAGGACAACGGCCGGGTATTGATCGATTTCTTCAATAACGATATCACCAAGAAGTTCCGGGTAGTGCTGGAAGGTTTCAATGAAGAAGGAAAACTGACGCATATCGAACAGATCGTGCAATAGCTTATGCAAATCTCTTCCATCCTCCGTGTACTCGAATCGCTGGCGCCGCCATCGTACCAGGAGTCGTATGATAATGCGGGACTGCTCACGGGGAGCGGATCGTGGGAATGCACGGGCATACTGGTGACGCTGGATGCCACCGAGGAGGTCGTCAGGGAGGCCGTTGGGAGGAACTGCAATCTCATCATCGTCCATCATCCCATCATCTTTAAAGGACTCAAAGGCCTCACGGGCCGGAATTATATCGAGCGGACGGTGATCGCTGCCGTCAAGCAGGATATTGCCATCTATGCTATCCATACCAATCTGGACAATGTGGTTGCCGCCGGGGTCAATGGCCGGATCGCCTCGAAATTGGGGATCTTGCATGGCAGGCCCTTGCTGCCGCGGGAAGGTGTCTTGCAAAAGCTCTATTGTTTTGTGCCGGTGGATCATCTGGAAGCGGTGCGGGCGGCTGTTTTTGCTGCGGGGGCGGGTCAGATCGGCGGTTATAGCGAATGCAGCTATGCCGTGGAGGGGGTAGGAACCTTTTTGGGTGGCGAGGGCACCCAGCCCTTTGTGGGACAGCCCGGGAGCCGTCATACGGAAAAGGAAGCCCGGCTGGAGGTCGTTTTGCCGGCGCATGTCAGCCGGCAGGTGGTTAAGGCGATGATAGCGGCACATCCTTATGAGGAGGTGGCCTATGATCTGGTATCCCTGGCCAACACGCATCCGGATGTGGGGTCCGGGCTTATCGGGGAATTGCCCCGGGCGATGGCAGAACAGGATTTTTTAGAGCTTGTGCGTCAGGCATTCATGGTGCCGGTGGTGCGACATACCCGGTTGACGGGGCGGCCCGTGGAGCGGGTGGCGGTGTGCGGCGGGGCTGGCAGTTTTTTGATTTCCAAGGCTTTATCGGCAGGAGCCAACTTTTACATCACCTCGGATGTTAAATATCATGAATTTTTCGACGCAGACGACCAGCTGGTTATCGCCGATATCGGTCATTTTGAAAGCGAGCAATTCACTGTTGACCTGCTTTTTGACGTATTGCGGGAAAAATTTCGTAATTTTGCGATCCTCAAATCGGATGTAAAAACAAATCCGGTAAACTATTATTGAGCCGCCCGGGGCGGCTCGGCCGAAGGCCCGACATTAGCCGTTAAGGCGGGCCGGGCTAAATTTGGTGGGGAGCCCGGGCCGACTAAACAATTAATACTATGTCAAGCGTAAAAGAATTCTCTGTGGAGGAAAAGCTCACTTCTCTGGTGACACTCCAAAAAGTCGAATCGAAGTTGGACGAGTACAAGATCCTCAAAGGCGAACTGCCGATGGAAGTAAGTGATCTGGAAGATGAGATCACGGGATTGCATGCCCGTCAAACGCGTGTCGAGGAAGAGATCAATGGCATTCAGGAATTCATCAATCAAAAGAAAGAGGCGATCAAAGAAGCCGACACGCTGATAAAGAAATATGACAAGCAGAGCCAGAATGTAAAGAACAGCCGGGAGTTCGAAGCGATCAACAAGGAGATCGAGATGCAGCAACTGGAAGTCAAGCTCGCCGAAAAGCACATCAAGGATGCGGGCGAGGAGATCGCCGAGAAGGTGCAGCTGCTCGAAAAGGCCAAGAAGAATATCGCCACCAAGGAAGCGGTGCTGAAGAACAAAAAGGATGAGCTCGACAAGATCATCGCTACCACGGAAAAAGAAGAAAAGCATTTCACCAAGCTGTCGCAGGAAGCGCGCGAGAAGGTTGAGCCCCGGCTGCTGCATTCTTATGATCGGATCCGCGGTAACTATCGCAATGGTCTGGCCGTAGTGCCGGTGTTGCGGGATGCCTGTGGCGGCTGTTTCAATGCCATCCCCCCTCAGCGTCAGAGCGAGATCCGTCAGCGCAAAAAGATCATCGTTTGCGAGAACTGCGGACGGATCCTGGTGGACAACGAGCTGAACGATGCTATCGAAGTTAAATAGTGTCGATCCGGGTCATCCAGCTATGCGTAGTGTTCCTCCCTGTGCTGTGCATCGGGCAAAAACATTTTGACTTTAATAACAACTGCCGTTCGGCTTACCAGTCCATTATCGAATTGCGATTGGACGAAGGGAGCCGGATACTGGAGGCAGAGAAGAAAAGGGATCCGAATAATCTGATCCCTTTTTTTCTTGATAACTATATCGATTTTTTTCAACTCTTCTTTAATGAGGATGCGTCGCAATATGCCGCCTGGAAGGGGCGGCGCGACCAGCGGCTCCAATGGATGAGCGAGGGGCCCGAGTCATCACCCTATAATTTGTTTACCCGGAGCGTGATCCATTTTCAGTGGGCGGCGATCCAGATAAAATTCGGCGACAACTGGGATGCTGCCTGGGATTTCCGCCGGAGTTTTATCCAAAGCAAGGATTGTGCGGAGCAGTCCCCCGGGTTTTCTCCCGCGGGGATGGTCAGTGGGGCTATGGAGGTCGTTGCGGGCACCATTCCCGATGGCTATAAATGGCTGAGCAGTCTGCTTGGGATCAAGGGTACGGTGTCGGGCGGCATGCGGCAGTTGGAGCATTTTTTGGATGCGGGGGATGCTGATGCATTGTTGTTTCGCGATGAAGCGATCTTTTACTATCTCTATCTGCAATTCTATATCGGGAACAAACGGGCCGAGGTCTTCGATTTTATCCGGCAGCACCGGCTGGATGTGAAGGACAACCATCTTTTTACCTATCTGTATGCGAACCTGTGTATCAACGATCAAAAGAGTGCGCTGGCACAGCAGATCATCCGGGGGATGAACGGGGCGCCGGGTTATATGGATATGCCGGTGTGGGATATGGAGCTGGGCTATGCCTGTTTGAACCATCTCGAGCCCGATGCCGCTTTTTATCTGAGTCGGTTCCTGCAGCGGTTCAAGGGGCGGTTCTATGTCAAGGATGTCTTGCAGAAGCTCAGCTGGTGTTATTATCTCAATGGGGAGATGACCCGGGCGGACAGCTGCCGGCGACTGGTCATGCAGAAGGGGTCGGGCGAAGCGGATGCCGACCGGCAGGCGTTGAAGGAAGCGCGTAGCGGGCGATGGCCGAACAAGGTGTTGCTGAAGGCGCGGCTGCTGGACGATGGCGGCTATTTTGCCGAGGCGTTGCAAGGGCTGCGGGCGTACGGGCCGGCCGATTTTTCCGACCCTGTGGAGAAATGTGAATATACTTACCGGCTGGGTCGGCTCTATGACGGATTGGGAAAGGACGATGAAGCGATCCTGGAATATGAGAACACGATACGGATGGGCGCCGGTTTGCGGGAATATTATGCCGCACGGGCCGCTTTGCAGGTGGGGTATATCTATGAGCGGCGCGGGGACAAGGCCAGGGCCAGCACTTATTATCAGCGCTGTCTCGATATGAAGGATCACGATTATAAGAACTCGCTGGACCAGCGGGCCAAGGCGGGGATCGCGCGGTGCAAAGGGGAATGAGCTATGTGGGAATTTTGTGGGCGACGGATGGGGTGAAATCCCTAAATTGCCGGGCGGATGTTAAAAAACATACACATACAGAACTATGCGATCATCGACGACCTGAACATCGATTTTTCGGGGCGGTTGAATGTCATCACGGGCGAAACGGGAGCGGGGAAATCCATTCTCATGGGCGCTTTATCGCTGATCCTCGGGGATCGTGCCGATACGGCGGTGCTGCTCCAGCGGGACCGGAAATGTGTGGTGGAAGGCGTGTTTGCGGTGGCGGGCCGGAAGCCGGTGTTGGATTTTTTTGTGGGGAATGATCTGGATTCTGCGGATGGCGAGGTTGTTATACGGCGGGAGATCGCACCGAGCGGCAAGACGCGGGCTTTTGTCAACGACACCCCCGTGAATCTGGAGCAATTGCGGAAATTGAGTTCCTTGCTGGTGGATCTGCACCGGCAATTCGATATGCTGGAATTGGGTGAATCCGATTTCCAGCGGGAGGTGTTGGATGCGCTTAGCGGTCAGGGTGTGGCGCTGGATACGTATCAGCGTGTCTACCGGGACTGGCAGGCCGCTTCGAGGGAGTTGGCCACGTTGAAAGAGCAGCAGGCGCAGCTGACTGCGGCATTCGATTACAATAAATTCCTGTTCGACGAGCTCAACGAGATGGCCTTTCGGGAGAATGAGCTGGAGGAGCTGGACCAGGAGCTGAAGCTGCTGAATAATGCCGAAGGCATCAAAACGGCTTTATCAAAGATCAATTATGAGCTGCAGGAAGGGGAACAACCGCTGGTGCAGCAGTTACGGTCGCTTGCTCATACGATGCAGCATTATGGAAGCTTTCATCCTGAGCTATCCGGGTTGTCTGCGCGTTTGCAATCGGCTCAAATAGAATTGCAGGATATTGCCGGCGAGGTCGAGCGGATCAACGAAGAGGTGAACCATGATCCGCAGCGGATCGAAGAGATCAATGGGCGGTTGTCGGCGGGATACAAGCTGATGAAGAAGCATGGGGTGCAGACGACGGCGGGGCTGCTGGAGATCTGGCGGCAGCTCGAGCATAAATTGCAGGACTCGCTGCAGGTCGATGCGGGTATCGCTGCCGGCGAAAAGGAAGTGCAACGGCTTTTGCAGGATGCCAGGAAGAAAGCGGCCGTCCTATCACAGGGGCGGCAGGCGCAAGCGGAACCGCTGCAGGCGCGGGTCAATAAATTACTCAAACAGGTGGGTATGCCCAATGCGCGATTGAAGGTGCAGGTGGTGTCTGCCGAGATCGGGCTTTTTGGCGCCGACACCATCGAATTCCTGTTCGACGCCAATAAGAGCAATCGTTTTGAGCCGATCCGGAAGGTGGCGTCGGGCGGTGAGCTCAGCCGGCTGATGTTGTGTATCAAGTCGCTGGTAGCGGAGTCCGTGGATCTGGCGACGTTGATATTCGATGAGATCGACACCGGCATTTCGGGTGAGGCGGCGAAACAGGTAGGTATCATCCTGAAGGATCTGGCGAGACGGCGTCAGGTGATCTGTATCACCCATCAACCACAAATCGCGGGGAAGGCCGACGCTCATTATTTTGTATACAAGGCCGTCAAAGGCGAATCCATTCAAACCAATATACGTGTTCTCAGCCAGGATGAACGCATAACGGCTATCGCCCAGATGTTGAGCGGGGAAAAACCTACGGCGGCGGCGTTGGAGAATGCGCGGGAGATGGTGTTATCATGAAACTACGTTCTCTGTTGATCCTGCTGGTGCTGATCCTGTCGATGGTTCCGGTGTACTATCTCAACAGGTGGTTGCAGCGGGTCATGCGGCCCAGGGAAAATGCAGGGCGGTTCTTTCTTTTCCTCTTTGCCAATTTTGTGCTGATCATTGTATACACGGTACTGGTGGTGGGCGTGACGGTGCGATTGTTTGGGCGATAAATAACTATATTTGGCGGAAAATTCAATCTATGTCATACAACCTGCTTAAAGGGAAAAAAGGAATTATATTCGGCGCATTGGATGAGAACTCCATCGCCTGGAGAACGGCTTTAAAGTGTCATGAAGAAGGAGCTCAGCTGGTGCTGACCAACGCGCCGGTGGCATTGCGGATGGGGGAAATCAATAAGTTGGCGGAGGCGGTAAAGGCGCCGGTGATCGGGGCCGACGTGACGAATATGGATGATCTGAAGAAGTTATTCGAAGAATCGATGAAGCACTTCGGCGGCGGCATCGATTTTATCCTGCATAGCATCGGTATGAGCTTGAACATGCGGAAAGGCAAGAGCTATACGGAGATCGATTATGAATGGAATAAGAAGACGCTGGATATCTCGGCGATGTCGCTGCACAGGGTGCTCAGGACGGCCTGGGACCTGGACGCGCTCAACGAGGGCGCCAGTGTGGTTGCCCTGACGTATATCGCGGCACAGCGTGTATTCCCCGATTATAACGAGATGGCGGATGCGAAGGCGTTGCTGGAAGGTGTGACGAGAAGTTTCGGCTATTATTATGGGGTGAAGAAAAAGGTGCGGGTCAACACCGTGAGCCAGAGTCCCACGCGGACGACGGCGGGTAGCGGTGTGAAGGGATTCGATGGGTTCATCTCCTATGCGGAGAAGATGAGTCCTTTGGGGAATGCTTCGGCAGATGAGTGTGCGGGTTATCTGGCGACGTTGTTCAGCGATCTGACGAAGATGGTGACGATGCAGAACCTGTTTCACGATGGTGGGTTCTCGTATACCGGGGTGACAGAAGCGGTGATCAACCAGATGGAGAAATAACTTATCTAAACAAAAAGCGCCCTGCGGGCGCTTTATTTAATATTCGTCTTCATTAAAAAAGAAATCTTCTTGACTTGGGTAATCCGGCCAGATGTCGTCAATGCCCTCGTAAATTTCCCCTTCGTCTTCCAGTTCCTGCAGGTTCTCTACAACTTCGATGGGAGCACCGGAACGAATAGCGTAATCGATCAGTTCATCCTTTGTAGCCGGCCAGGGCGCATCTTCCAGGTAGCTGGCTAATTCAAGTGTCCAAAACATCGTTCTTAATTTTCCGCAAAAGTAATTTTTAAAATGATTTTTCCAAATTTATCCTTTAGATTGTAGCGTTATTTTGAATAGTATGTTAACAGCCAAGGGAATAGAAAAATATTACGGAGACTTATGGGTGCTGAAGGGGGTGGATGTGGGCATCGCGAAAGGGGAGATCGTCAGCATTGTAGGACCCTCGGGTTCGGGCAAGAGCACCCTACTGCATATCCTTGGCACGCTGGATGAACCAGCCAAGGGGGAGATCTTTCTTCAAAATAAAAAGATGCACGAGCTGCGCGGCCGGCCGTTGGCGGCTTTTCGTAACCGGCATATCGGATTCGTCTTCCAATTCCATCATTTGCTGCCGGAATTCAGCGCCCTGGAGAATGTGTGTATTCCCGGCTGGATCGCGGGGCGGCGTAAACGGGAGGTGGAAGAGGAAGCGCTCGACCTGTTGAAGGTGCTGGGGGTAGGGCATCGCGTCGACAACAAACCCGGTGCCTTGTCCGGCGGCGAGGCGCAGCGTGTAGCCGTAGCCCGGGCATTGATCAATCATCCGGACATCGTATTTGCCGATGAGCCCACGGGGAACCTGGATACGGCCAATGCAAAAGAGTTGCACCGGTTGTTCTTCGATCTGCGCGACCGGTTCCAGCAGACCTTTTTGATCGTTACGCATAACGAGGAACTTGCGCGCATGAGTGACAGGGTATTGCATATGAAAGATGGGCAGATTATCTTAGGGAATTAAAATCCGGCCTCGGGCTTGGGTTTTGAATTAACCCATTGATAATTAAACATTAACCCTTACACCATGCGAATCTTTGCCTGCCTCATCGCAGCAGCGATGCTGTTTTCTTCCTGTGCTACTATTATTTCCGGTTCCTCAAAAATGTTCGGTGTCGACTCCAATCCGCAGAGCGCCCATGTGGAGATCACCAATCGTAAAGGCGTTGTTGTTTTTAGCGGTCAGACTCCGGTGACGACACGGCTCAGGACCGGGGCCGGATTTTTTACGCCGGCATCCTATTCGATCAAAGTGACGATGGATGGCTATAAAACGCAGATATTCCCGGTACAGGCCCATATCAACGGCTGGTATTTCGCTAACGTCGTGATAGGCGGCGCGCTCGGGATGCTGATCATCGATCCAGCGACGGGGGCGATGTACAAATTCAGCAACACGCAAGCTATGATAGACGCTTTGCTGTTGTCGGATGCCACGTCTTCGGTCCAGGAACTCAAGATCATCGATATCCGGGACGTTCCGGCGGACCGGCGTTCGGCTCTTGTGCGGTTATCCAGGTAATATCCTGGGTTTCCAGGGGAGCTCCGGCGCCTGCAGCACGTGAGCGGTGTAGCGGGCCAGCTCGAAGAAATAATCACTTAAACGATTTAGGTAGCGGATGATCTGTGGCTCTACGGAGAGCCCTTCTTCCTGCATGCGGACGCAGCAGCGTTCGGCGCGGCGGCACACGCAGCGGGTGATGTGGGTGGTCGACACGGCCACGTGCCCGCCCGGCAGGACAAAGGACTTTAGGGGTGGGAGGACGTTGTCCATTTGATCGATGGACTTCTCCAGGGTGGAAATGTCTTGTTCGGTGAGGTCGGGGATCTTCAGCTTTGGTTCTTTATCCGGGTCGCAGGCCAGGGAGGAGCCGATGGTGAAGAGGCGGTCCTGGATCTCGAGGAGGTAGTGGCGGATGGAGCCGAGGGAGGGATCGCCATCTTGGGTGGCCGGCGTGGTTTGCGGCTCGACTGAACTGGCCGGGCTGTCGTCTTCCGGAATGACTGTTTCCGCCAGTGCGAGCTGGTCGCGGAGAAGGCCGATGAACGAGTTGAGTTCGTCGATGGTCCCGTAGGATTCGATGCGGAGATGGCTTTTGGGGACTTTGGTGCCGCCGATGAGAGAGGTGCTGCCCTTGTCGCCCGTTTTGGTATAGATCTTTGTAGCCATGGAAAGATGGTTTTGCCCGAGACGCGGGATGCGCGGATCGGATTATGAGGTAACGGCGGCGGCCGCTCGCTGCCGGTCGCTTTCTATGACCCCGTCGCGTAGCCGCACGACGCGATGGGCGTAGTTGGCGATGTCTTCTTCGTGGGTCACGAGGACGACGGTGTTGCCGGCGGCCTGGATGGCGGTGAAGATATCCATGATCTCGCTGGAGGTCTTGGTGTCGAGGTTGCCGGTAGGCTCGTCGGCCAGGATGAGGGAGGGATTATTGATCAGGGCCCGGGCGATCGCTACGCGCTGAGACTGGCCGCCCGAGAGTTCGTTGGGCCGGTGGTGGCTGCGGTCGGCGAGGGAGACTTTTTCCAGCACGGCCATAGCACGTTCCAACCGTTCCTTTCGGGGTACTCCGGCATAGACCAGGGGCAGGGCGACGTTCTCCACGGCGGTGAGCCGGGGCAGCAGGTTGAACTGCTGAAAGACGAAACCGATCTCGATATTACGGACATCGGCAAGTGCGTCATCGGTCATCCGGCTAACATCCTGCGAGTTGAGGACATAAAGCCCGGCGGTGGGTGTGTCGAGACAGCCCAGGATATTCATCAGCGTACTTTTCCCCGAACCCGAAGGGCCCATGAGCGCCACGTATTCGTTTTTAAAAATATCCAGCGAGACTCCTTTGAGGACGGGCAGTGCCTGTTTCCCCATAAGATAGCTTTTACGGATGTCCTGGAGGTGGATAATCGGATGGGTTAGCATTATTTTCTGATAACTTTCGGGACTTCAAAATACCTGCCGTCGGTAGCGGGTGCGCCGGCCAGGGCTTCTTCGCGGCTGACGGAGCCGGCGGGTGTGTCGTCCCGGAGCACATTGGTCTCGGGGCTCATGTGCAGCAGGGGGGCGACGCCGGTAGTATCGAGTTCGCCCAGTTTTTCGACGAACTGGATCATGCGTTGCAGATCGTGCTTAATCGCTTCCTTTTCAACGGTGTTGAATTCCAGGCGAGCCAGGTTGGAAAGATTATCGATCAGTGCGTCATTGACTTCCATGCGGGTGCTTTGGGACAAAAATAGCTATCTTCGCGCTTCCGTCAAAGTCAGGTTCGACTCAGGTTCGACGGGCACCACTAGTATGGAAAAAAAGAACGAGATCGTTATGAGTGGCATCCGGCCTACGGGATTCCTCCACCTGGGGAATTATTTTGGGGCGGTGCGCAACTATGTCAGGATGCAGGATCAGTATACGTGTTATTTCATGGTTGCCGACTGGCATGCATTGACTACCATGACGGATACGAAGGAACTGGCGACGCAGGTGCGCCGGGTGATGGCCGAGAACATTGCCTGTGGGCTCGACCCGGATAAAGTGGCCTTTTTTTGTCAAAGCCATGTGCCCGAAACGGCGGAGCTGTACCTGTTCCTTAATATGCTGGCTTATGTGGGTGAGTTGCAGAAGACGCCGACCTTCAAAGATAAGGTTCGGTTGCAGCCGGAGAATGTCAATGCCGGATTGCTGACCTATCCTGTGTTGCAGGCTGCGGATATCCTGCTGCACCGGGCGACCCTGGTGCCCGTGGGAAAGGACCAGGAACAGCACCTGGAGATCGCGCGCGATTATGCACACCGGTTTAACACGCGTTATGGTGGAGAACTATTTCCCGAGCCTTATGCATTCAACTTCGGGGAGTCGCTGGCGCGGGTGCCGAGTCTCGATGGGGCGGGAAAGATGAGCAAGAGCGAGAACCAGATGGCGACGTTGTACCTGAGTGATGGCGATGAGACGATCCGGAAGAAGATCATGAAGGCCAAGACGGACAGCGGCAGCGGGCCGGCTTCCCGGACGGCTGAGGGCGCCGTGCTTGTCCAGGAGAAAATGCCCGATGCTGTGGCGAATCTCTTTCAGTTGTTGCGGCTGGTGGCTCCGGCGGAGACGGTTACGGCTTTCGAGACCGATTATGCGGCGGGGACGATCCGGTATGGCGATATGAAGAAAACGTTGGCCGAGGGGATGGTAAATTTTATCCGGCCGATCCGGGAAAAAGCGGAAGCGATCCAGAACGACATACCCTATCTTCGGCGTGTGATGGAGCAGGGTGCGGCGAAGGCCCGGGTGAGTGCACAGGCGACGATTAAACTGGCGCAGGAAGCCATGGGGTTGAAATACTATTGAGCCGTCGCGGGCGGCTCGTTCGAAAACGAATCTAATTTATGACTAAAAATAAAAAGCCAAAACATATCGCCGTAGCCGGTAATATCGGCGCTGGTAAGACGACCCTAACTGAAATGCTGAGCAAACACTATCGCTGGATACCTCAATTCGAAGACGTGGATCACAATCCTTATCTCAACGATTTTTATGAGGATATGCCGCGTTGGAGCTTCAACCTGCAGATCTTCTTTCTCAATAACCGGCTGAATCAGCTACTGGAGATCCATAGTGGGACGGAGACGGTGATCCAGGACAGGACGATCTATGAAGATGCGCACATCTTCGCACCGAACCTTCATGAGATGGGGTTAATGAGTAAAAGGGATTACAACAACTATTTTCAATTCTTTCAGACCTTGAAGCGGATGGTGCAGCCGCCTGACCTGCTGATCTATCTTCAGGCTTCGGTGCCGACGCTGGTGGCGCAGATCCAGAAGCGGGGCCGGGAATATGAGGAGAATATCCGGCTCGACTATCTAAAACGGTTGAACGATTTCTATACGAAGTGGATCGAAGGGTACAAAGAGGGGCCGCTCCTGATCGTGGATATCGACAAGAATAAGTTTCCGGAGAACGAGGAGCATCTGGGGGAGATCATTACAAGGATCGATTCGCAATTGTATGGGTTGTTCTAGGGGAGCCGGCCATGGGCCGGTCGGAGGCGACCAAGGGTCGCCTGCCCGAAGGGCAATCATTAGATGTTTTGCGGCCGGAGGTATTTTGTGCTGCACCGGCGGCCGCATTGGCAATGGCCGAAGGCCGGAGCCGGCCATGGGCCGGCAATAAAAAACCCCACCAGGTAAATGATGGAGTTAGTTTTGGCAAACAATCGAAGACGACGGCCAAGTTAGTAATTTCCTTTAATTTTTAAAGAAAACTTAATATTTTTTTTTGGTTACCCGCGTTGCGGGGCCGCCTGCAGGACGTCTTCGGTGACGCCGGAGGCATACTTTTCGAAATTTTTATTGAACCAATCGGCGAGGTTACCGGCCATTTCGTCGTATGCGCTGGGGTCTTCCCAGGTGTTGCGCGGGTCGAGCAGGTGTTGCGGGACGCCCGGGCAAGATGTCGCCATGGCCATGCCAAAAACCGGATGGGGGGTATAAGGGACGTTGTCGAGCTGTCCGTTCACGGCGGCGGCGATCATAGCGCGGGTGTAGGCGAGGGGCATGCGCTGGCCCTTGCCGAAGGCGCCGCCGGACCAGCCGGTGTTGACCATCCAGACTTTGACGCCATGCCGCCGGATCTTGTCGCCCAGCAGCTCTGCATACCGGCCGGGGTGCAACGGGAGGAACGGTGCGCCGAAACAGGCGCTGAAGGTGGGTTTGGGTTCCGTGATACCCGTTTCGGTTCCGGCGACCTTTGCTGTGTAGCCGGATATGAACTGGTACATGGCCTGTGCCGGTGTCAGCCGGGAGATGGGTGGCAATATTCCATAGGCATCGCAGGTGAGGAAGAAGATATTACCGGGAATTGCGCCAATGGAAGGTTCGATCGCGTTGGCAATATAATCCAGGGGATAGGAGACGCGGGTGTTTTCCGTGATGGAACCATCGTCGAAATTGATGCGGTTTGTTCCTGTCCCCGGATGGAACCGGACGTTCTCGACGAGAGCGCCGGGGCGGATGGCCCGGAAGATCTGGGGTTCCTTCTCTGCTTTAAGGTTGATGCATTTCGCATAGCAGCCGCCTTCGAAATTGAAGACATTGTCGGCGCCCCAGCCGTGTTCGTCATCGCCGATGAGACTGCGGGAAGGGTCTGCGCTCAGTGTAGTCTTACCCGTACCGCTGAGCCCGAAGAACAAGGCCGTATCGCCTGCGGGGCCTTTGTTTGCGGCGCAGTGCATGCTCAGCACATTTTCTTCGCGGGGAAGCAGGAAATTGAGGATGGTGAAAACGGATTTTTTTATTTCGCCGGTATAGCCGGTGCCGGTGAGTACGATGAGGCGGTGGCGGAACGAGATCACGACGGCATTGCCGCTGCGGGTGCTGCACTGGGCGGCATCGAGCTGGAGGCCTGGGGCGAAGAAAATATGCCAGTCTGGCCGGAAGTTCTCCAGCTCTTCTTCCGTGGGCCGGAGGAACATGTTATAGGCAAAGAGGTTGGCGCTGGCCGTCTCGGTGGTGACACGGATGTTGAGGCGGAAGCGTGGGTCGGCGCAGACGTAGCTATCACGTACGTAGACCTCGGGGAGGCGGTTGAGCCAGGCTGTCACGCAGGAGAAGATGCGGTTGAAGCTGGCCTCGTCGATGGGCTGGTTGAAGTCGTTCCAGTGCACTGTGGAGGCAGATTTATCATCGCGGACGATGAAGCGGTCTTTGGGACTACGGCCCGTGAAGGTGCCGGTGTTGATGACCAGGGCCCCGGTATCGTTGAGGACTGCTTCCTTACGGCGAAGGCAATCTTGTTCGAGCTCCCGGGGAGACAGTTGGTAGTGTAGTTTATCGGCAAGGTGTAAACCAAACCGGACCAGCTGGCGGGCCGGCGTAGTGAAGACTGGCACTGACATATGACGCGATCGTTTGTTTAGGGCAAAGCTAAAAGAAAAATTTTCTATAGCATGGTCTAAAAAAGGGGTTAAATTAGAAATTATCAAAATGCTGCCGGGGTTGGTTAAGATATTGCTAAACTAACGGGTGTTAGTTTGTGGGGTTTTGGCAGAAACCAGGCATTTAATGATCAATCCATAAATTTGCTGGCCGGCCGGACCGCCGGCCTAAAATCTTTAGCGAATGAGGTATTTTCCAGAAAGACCGGAATTATTTACGGAGAACCGGCGGCGGTTCATCGAAGCGATGGAAGGGGAAGCCGGACGCGGGCCCAGGGCGATCGCCATCTTCGTGAGCAACGACGAGGTGGGCAGCAATGCCGACGCGCATTACCCTTTCAGGCAAAACAGCGATCTGTTCTGGCTTTCGGGCATCTGGCAGGAGGATACGATGCTGGTGTTGTTCCCGGGGCATCCCGATGCGCGGTACCGTGAGGTGCTGGTGCTGACGCGGCCCAACGAACTCAAGGAGAAATGGGATGGCAGGCGTTTGCGGGCGGAGGAGGCCCGGAAGATCTCGGGCATCCAGACGATCCTTTGGCTGGACACCATCGGCAGCCAATTGCAGCAATGGATACATATGGCCGATAGCATCTATCTCAACTCCAACGAACATGATCGCCGGACGGGACCTCTGCTCTCACGGGAGCACCGGTATATTGCCGAGGTACAGGCCAACTATCCTTTACATACTTATCGCCGCAGCGCGAAGATCCTGCGCGAACTGCGGGCGATCAAAACTCCCGCCGAGATCGAGCTCATGCAGAAAGCGGTGGACATCACAGGGGAGACGTTCCATTCGGTGTTGCAGTTCATCAAGCCGGGGGTGATGGAATACGAGATCGAGGCGGAGATCTACCGGGGTTTTCTGAGCCGGCGGAGCAACGGACCTGCCTATGAGAGCATTGTTGCCAGCGGGGACAGGGCGAGGACGCTGCACTATATCACCAACAACCAGGAATGCCGGGGCGGGGAGCTAGTTCTCATGGACTTTGGTGCATCGTACGGTGGGTATAACGCCGATCTCACGCGTACGGTACCGGTGAACGGGAAGTTCACGGCGCGGCAGGCGGAAGTCTACAATGCCTGCTTACATCTGCACCGTTTTGCAAAGCAATTGTTAAGACCGGGATTATTGCCGGCGGATTATAAACGGCAGGTAGGGGAAGAGGCCGGTAAAACGTTTTTAAAGATCGGGTTGTTGACGGAAGCCGATCTCAGGAATCAGACGCCGGAGAACCCGGCTTATACGAAGTATATGTATCATGGGGTCTCGCATCATCTGGGCATTGACGTGCACGATGTAGGGCCGGCGAACGAGCCTTATCGCGAGGGGATGGTGCTGACGATCGAACCCGGCATCTATATCGAGGAGGAGCGGCTGGGTATCCGGATCGAGAATGATGTTTGGCTCACGGCGGATGGGAATGTCGATCTGATGGCGCGGGTTCCGATTACCATTGAAGAGATAGAAGCGGTGATGCAAAGCGGGCCACGGGCCCGCTAGCCGAAGGCTATCGCAACCGAGCGTAGCGAAGGTCATTTCTTTGAACCGGAGGCCCGATCCAAAATAAATGCATAATTTCCCGCTATGAATAAGCAATGGATACCTAACCTATTCACACTATTGAATTTATTCTTCGGCTGTATCGCGGTGATCCTGATCTTGCAGAATGGCCTGGTGGTCGTCAACAACCCCGATGGGACGCAGTATGTGGGGACGCCGGAAAAGATCTGGCTGGCCTCGCTCTTTATCGGGTTGGCCGCGCTGGTGGATTTCCTGGATGGGTTGGTGGCCCGGCTGTTCAAGGCGACTTCTCCGATGGGCAAGCAATTGGATTCGCTGGCCGATGTGGTTAGTTTTGGGGTAGCTCCGGGTATGATCCTGTACCAGCTTTTGCGGCTGAGCTTTGCGGGGCAGGAGAATGGGTTGGATATATCCGTGGGTTGGTTGTTGCCTGCGTTGGTGTTTCCGTGCGCTGCCGCCTACCGGCTGGCCCGTTTCAATATCGACGATTCGCAAACCTATGGTTTCAAGGGCGTGCCTACGCCGGCGGCGGGTTTGCTGATCGCTTCGCTTCCGCTGATCTCGTGGTATACGACGAATCCTATGGTTGTCGCTGCTATCACCAACAAATGGGTATTGTATGTGCTCATCGTGCTGGTGGCGTGGTTGATGACGAGCAATCTCCCGCTGATGGCGCTGAAGTTTACCAATTATAGCATCCGCGGCAACTGGCCCAAGCTGATCCTGGTGGCGCTGGCGGTGGTGTCGGCAGTATTTTTGAGATGGCTCGCGGTACCGGCTGTGTTCATTTTTTATATTATCGTATCTTTGGTGGCCCAAGACGGGCGACACGCCCGCCGGCCATAACCGAGCCGAAGGCCAGTGATAAGATCCTGAGCCCGAGGGATATTTTTCAGAACGAGCCCGAGGGCTCAAATCAAAAAGAGAACAACATGACCTTTTCTGTTCAGGTTAAAGTTATGCCGTTGAAAGAGTTACTGGATCCGCAGGGAAAAGCGGTGATGGGCGGCCTGCAAAATCTCGGTATCCGGAGTGTAAGCGATGTACGGATCGGAAAGAGTATCTCGTTGCAGATCGAGGCGGCTTCCGCCGACGAAGCCCGGAAGATCGCAGAGGAGGCCAGCCGCAAGCTTTTGGCCAATCCCGTGATGGAATACTTCGAGACTACTATCAACTAAATTTTTTTCGTTGCTTTATCTTGTTCCTTCTCCCATCGGTAATTTGCAGGACATTACGCTCAGGGCGCTGGAAGTGTTGAAGCAGGTCGATGTGATCCTGGCCGAGGATACGCGTAACTCGTCCCGGCTGTTGAATCATTACCAGATCATCAAGCCCCTTTCGCCGTATCATCAACATAATGAGCATAGGGTCCTGCATCATTTGGTCGATCAGCTTTTACAGGGCAAGAAGATGGCTTTGTTGACGGATGCCGGCACACCTGGTGTTTCGGACCCGGCGTTCCTGCTCGTGCGCGAATGCATTAAAGCCGGGGTTGTAGTGGAATGTCTGCCGGGGGCCACGGCTTTTGTACCGGCGCTTGTAAATAGTGGGCTGCCAATGAACCGTTTTGCTTTTGAAGGGTTTTTACCTTTGAAAAAAGGGCGGCAGACCTTGTTGAAGCAGCTGGCCCTGGAGACCCGGACGCTGGTCTTTTATGAATCGCCGATGCGGTTGGTGAAGACGCTGGACGAGATGGGCGAGTATTTTGGCAGGGACAGGCGGTGCTCGGTGAGCAGGGAATTGACGAAGATGTTCGAGGAGAACCAGCGGGGTACGCTGGATGAGGTCTGCGTGTATTTCCGGGAGAAGGGTGTCAAGGGAGAGATCGTGATCGTGGTGGAAGGGCGGAGCGAGGGACGGAGGCGTGAATTGGAGGACGAAGACGAATAATGTGAACGATAACTTAAATATATCTTTTATGAAGAAGGTCTTTTTCGTGCTACTTAGCTTTGTAGCCCTGCTCGCAACTACCAGTGCTCATGCGCAGTTCCGTTCTTTACCCGGTGCAGTCACCGATTCCTTTAAAGTGAGATATCCGGCGGCAAAAGATGTGTCCTGGGCGGATAAGGTGTCTGCTTTCCGGGCGACCTTTATGCTGGATAAAAACCGGATGGTAGCTTTGTTCAGCAAGGATGGACAGTGGCAAGGCACCACCACAAGTATCTTCAAAGACCAGATCCCGGCCGCGGTCAAGGACGGTCTTTCCAAGAGCAAGTACGCCGGGGCCGAATGGGAGCTCAAGACCGTTACGGTAAAATATCTGCCGGGAGAAGCCACGCAATACATCCTGCTGGTGCAGAAAAGCGATATTCAGAAAAAGAATCTGACG
This sequence comes from Chitinophagaceae bacterium, assembly GCA_025934485.1. Lineage (GTDB taxonomy): Bacteria > Bacteroidota > Bacteroidia > Chitinophagales > Chitinophagaceae > Puia. Next base: position 39,449 of record JAICXX010000003.1, on the reverse strand, counting down.
TTCAACAGCGACGGGCGACTGCTTAAAGACAGTAATACTCTATAATGACAAAGAGAAGCATTCTCCTCGGGGTGATCATCTGCTGCTCTGTAGCGGTATCGGCTCAACCCGACCGTTGGCAGCAACGGGTGAAGTATACCATGGACGTCAACATGGATGTAAATACCAATCGGTTCACGGGAAGTCAGACCCTGGTCTATACCAACAATAGCCCCGACACGCTCTTCAAGGTCTTTTATCATCTGTACTGGAATGCCTTTCAGCCGGGCAGCATGATGGATAACCGCAGCCGGGAGCTGGGTAAGATCACCTATGGACGGCATGGGAACGAAGTGCAGGACTGGGATCCAAGGGTCAAGGACCGCATACTTAACCTTAAACCGGATGAGATCGGCTATGATACTGTGCTTTCGCTGACGATGAACGGTGTTGCCCAGCCGTTCAGGATCGAAGAGACGATCATGGAGGTCGAGCTTACCCGGCCGATCCTGCCACACAGCTCCGTGACCTTCGCCATGAAGTTCGAGGCGCAGGTGCCGTTGCAGATCCGGCGCAGTGGACGCGACAACCCCAACACAGGGGTTCGCTATTCCATGAGCCAGTGGTATCCGAAAATGTGCGAATACGATTATGAAGGATGGCATCCGACGCCTTATGTAGCCCGCGAGTTCTATGGCGTCTGGGGGGATTATGATGTGACGATCTCCATCGACAAGAAATACCTGGTAGCAGGTACCGGTTATCTGGAGAATGCTGCGCAGGTAGGTTATGGTTACGAGGAGCCCGGGACAAGGGTCGTCCGTCCGGCGGGCGAGAAACTGGTATGGCATCTCGTGGCGCCCAATGTCCATGACTTCATGTGGGCGGCCGATCCGGAATACCATCACCTGGTGCGGCGGATCCCGGGTGGCCCGACGATCAACGTGGTCTACAAGAACAAGGACCACGACCCGCAACAAGACGCGGCCTGGAACACGCTGGCCGATGCCGCGGTGATCGTGCTCCCGTATATTGAAAAGACCTTTGGTAAATATCCGTGGAAACAATATTCTTTTGTGCATGGGGGTGATGGCGGGATGGAATATCCGATGGCCACGTTGCTGGCGGGGCCGAGCCTGGGCGGAGCCTTTCATGAATGGATGCACAGTTGGTACCAGGGCATGCTGGGCACCAACGAGTCGATGTATGCCTGGATGGACGAAGGTTTCACCAGCTATGCGGAACACCGGGTAACCGCTTATTATCATCGCGAGATGTCACGGCTGCATCCGGACGAGCAGCATTGGAAGGACCTGGTGGCCGAAGATGAAGCCCAGGAGCCCGTGGATCATGGTGTAGCCTACAGCCAGTATTTTGCGCTGGTGAGCATGCACCTCGAGGAGCCGCTGACCACGCATGCCGATCACTTCAATACCAATCTTGCTTATAGCATCGGCAGCTATTTCAAAGGCGAGATGTTCCTCGAGCAGCTAGGGTATATCGTCAGTGACTCGGTCCGGGACCGCATCCTTCACGAGTACTACCGGCAGTGGCGGTTCAAGCATCCCAATGCCAGCGATTTCGTGCGGGTAGCCGAGAAGGTTAGCGGCGTTAAGCTGGACTGGTATAAAGAATACTGGATCAGCACCACCAAAACCATCGATTATGGTATCGACAGTCTTTGGGAAGAAGGCGGGAAGGCGAAGATCCGGTTGAAGATGGTGGGTTATATGCCGATGCCGCTGGATGTCGTGATGACGTACAGGGATGGAACCAAGGAGATGGCGTATATCCCGCAGTATATCATGTTTGGCAGCAAGCCGGTGGAGGACCCTAGTATTCCGCGCACCACCTTCGAGCCGTGGAAATGGACGTCACCGACCTATACATTCGAGCTAAACCACCGGCTCACCGATATCAAGGTTGTAGAGATCGATCCTTCGCAGCGGATGGCGGATGTAGATCGAAGGAATAATAAGCTGGAGTTGAATTGGTAGATCCACCAGAAGGTGGATGTTCCAACTTAAAAACGCCGGAGGCGTTTTCGTTCAAAAAACCAAGGCCCGGTCGTTCGACCGGGCCTTTAGTTTAGCAAATTCATTCTTCAAATTCTTTACAGGTTCATAGATAAGGTGAAATGACTAATGGATTTGAAGCACTGCCCGGGCACAAAGGTAGAGGGCTTGAAGAGGCGAAAAAATACCACTTAGTGGTATTTTCGCTAATGATTTGCCTTCGGCCAACCGCCTAAGGGCGGTTAGGGGCGTTATCTTCCGTAGAATTTGTTGATCGCTTCTACGCGGTTGTTCACATGTAGTTTTTCGTAAATATGATACACGTGTTTGCGAACTGTTTCCTGGCTAATGAACAATCGGCCGGCGATCTCTTTATAGAGCATGCCCTGGGCCAATAGTTCCAGGATCTCATTCTCGCGGTTAGACAGGATGCTGATGATCGCTTTGGTGAGGGGATTGGGTCCGGCGGTTTCTGGTGTCGTCCTGGACTGGAAGGCGTTGACGACTTTGCGCGCGATCTGGCTGCTCATCGGGGCGCCACCTTCGTGGAGTTCGCGGAGCGCGTCGAGCAGTTTACCAGGCGCCGTTTTCTTTAGGATATAGCCGTTGGCGCCGGCTTTGAGGGCTTCGAAGATCTTTTCATCTTCTTCATAGATGGTACACATCATAAACAGGATCTCCGGGTATTGCGGTTTTAGTGCCCGCACGCAATCAATGCCACTCTCTCCATCTCCGAGGTTGATGTCCATGAGGACAACGTTGGGTTTCGCGGCAGGTATCTTCTGCTGGGCTTCTTCGGCATCAGCAAAGGACCCGGCCAAGGTATAGCCTTCAGCCATCAGGATGATCTGTTCGAGGGCAGAGCGGATGTCTTTGTTGTCATCTACAATGCAAACAGATATATTCATATTGCAAAGGTGCGCCGATCCGGGAATTAAACAATACCACGATGTGGTAATAATCTAATGTCGGGCCTTCGGCCAGACCTTCGCCGAGGCTCGGTTGCCCTCCGGGGCGTCATCACTGGTACTGCACTTGCAGGAGGTATTTTTCGCGGAATTCTTCGAGGGGGAAGAGTTCATAGACTTCCATGATGCGGGGACGGGTGCCGCTGGCGGAGATCTCCGCGGCGAGGTCGCCTCCTTTGAGGCAGATGAGGCCAGATGGAGCATTGGGGGTCGGCTTTTTGAGGAGGGGGCGGGACCAGGCCCAGAGATCTTTTAGTGGGGCAACGGCGCGAGAGACAGCGAGGTCGAATTTCCGGTCTTTGATCTCTTCGGCGCGGATGTGGCGTGTCGAGATATTGGTGAGGCCGATGGCTTCTTTGATGGCGTCTACGACTTTGAGCTTTTTGCCGATGCTGTCGACGAGATGGAAGCGGGTGTCGGGGAAGAAAATGGCCAGGGGGATGCCCGGGAAGCCGCCGCCGGTGCCGATATCGATCACGTCCATGCCCGGGTTGAGGGTAAACGCCGCGGCGATCGCCAGGGAATGCAGGACATGTTTTTCATAGAGGCTACCCGTGTCCTTTCGGGATATGACATTGATCTTTCCGTTCCATTCGTGGTATAAGCCGTTTAGTGCCGCGAGCTGATCGAGCTGGCGGGGCGTGAAATCCGCGAAGAAACGCTGGATCACTTCCAATCCTTCCGGGGCTTTTTCCATAACGTAGAAGCAAAGATGAGATAGTAAAAGAACATCCAGATGTCCAGCAGCCACCATAGGGGGAAGAGGTCTTCTTCGCCCAGTGCGCGCATGGAGCGGTTGAAGATAAAGGCCTGGAACAGGAAACGGGCCGCGAAGATCGCCAGGGCAAATTTCCAGCTAAAGAACAGACTGGCGAACAGTAAGGGGTAGAACAGGAAAAGACTCGCCGAATAACCTCCCAGCAAGAGTTTATGCAGGGGTTTGTAATATTTGGCCGTCGTGTAATGTCTTGATTTCTGCCTGAACCATTCACCAAAGGTCTTTTTAGCTTCGGAGAGGGTATAGGTGTCGGGATCGATGACGATCGCCGTGTTTGTCTTCGTGGCTACCTTGTTGATGAACAGATCGTCGTCGCCGCCGGTGACGTGATTAAGCGCCGAGAAGCCTTTGTTGCGGAAGAAGATCTCCCGTTTATACGAAAGGTTCCGGCCCACACCCATATAGGGGACACCGGCCAGGGCAAACGAAAAATATTGGAGGGCCGTATGGAAGGTGTCGAAACGGATGACCTTGTTGAGCATCCCGGCATCTTTTCTGTAGGGACTATAGCCCAGCACGACATCGACGCCGGGGTGGTAGGCGTCCTGCATCTTTTGGATCCAGAATTCTGTCGCCGGAACACAGTCGGCGTCCGTGAGCAAAACGATCTCATACAACGCTTCTTTGATACCCATGCTCAGCGGATATTTCTTGCCGGGAATACCGATGGCGTCGTGTTCCAGGTTGACGATATGAAGACCTTTGAAGGTCTTTTTGAATTCGTCGAGTAAAAAGCGGGTGTCGTCCTGGCTGTTGTGGTTGACGACGATCACTTCGTGGGTGCTGGGGTAGCGCTGAACGAGGGCTCCGGGGAGATGGGTCACGAGGCGGGCGGCTTCGTCGCGGGCGCAGATGATGACGCTTACGGGATGTTGCTGGGAGCTATCTTTAGCAGGGGGCGAGTAAAATGCCAGCCTTCTGAAAAACCACCCATAGTAGAACAATTGTACCAGGGTGATCAGACAAAAAACAATAAAAAACAGTTCGAGCCAGGGGAAACTCCAAAACAATTTTGTCATAAGTGAATTCCTTGCGAAAGTACGTATTTTCCGAAATGTGGCAGGAAAAGATAGGCGGGTAAGGGGATTCTCGTAAATTGCGGAGTGAAACGGCCGGAGGCCGTTTTTTTTTGATATTAGCGCAGAATATGGCAGCATTACAGTTTCAGTTGGAGGGACGGGATGGGCCAACGGCCGCCCGGGTGGGCAGGATCGTCACGGATCATGGGGTCATCGAGACACCGATATTCATGCCCGTGGGCACCGTGGGGAGTGTCAAGGCGGTCACCCAGCAGCAGCTTGTACAGGATGTCAAGGCGGAGATCATTTTGGGCAATACGTATCATCTCTACTTGCGTCCCGGGCTCGAGGTGCTCGAGAAGGCCGGCGGGCTGCACCGGTTCAACGGCTGGAACCGGCCGATACTCACCGATAGCGGCGGATACCAGGTCTTTTCGCTATCGGGTACCCGAAAAATAAAGGAGGAGGGCGTCGTTTTCCAGTCGCATATCGACGGATCGAAGCACCTCTTTACACCGGAGAAGGTGATGGATATCCAGCGCGCAATAGGCGGCGATATCATTATGGCCTTTGACGAATGTCCGCCGTACCCGAGTGAGCGCGGCTATGCCGAACGGTCGATGGAGCTGACGCACCGGTGGCTCGACCGTTGCTGGACCCACTTCCATTCGACACCCGACAAATATGGTTATACGCAGAACCTGTTCCCTATCGTACAGGGTAGCGTTTTTGCCGACCTGCGTAAGCGGAGCTGTGAGTACATCGCTTCGAAGGGGGCCGTGGGGAATGCCATCGGCGGTCTCAGCGTAGGTGAACCGGAGCAGGAGATGTACGAGATCTGCGGCGCTTGTTGCGAGATCCTGCCGGCGGACCGGCCGCGCTATCTCATGGGGGTGGGCACGCCCTGGAATATCCTGGAGTGCATCGCCCTCGGGATCGACCTGTTCGACTGCGTGATGCCTACGCGAAATGGCCGGAATGCCATGCTCTTTACCTCGAAGGGGGTGATCAATATCGACAACAAGAAATGGGAGTTCGACTATTCACCCATCGATGACGGCATCGACTGTGAGGTCAGTCATTTTTATTCCAAGGCGTATTTGCGTCATCTCGTAAAAGCCAAGGAGATCCTTGCTTTGAACATTGCCAGTGTCCATAATCTGGCGTTTTATCTTCACCTGGTCCGGGAGGCGAGGAGGCATATCCTCCAAGGCGATTTTCTCCCCTGGAAGAATGAGCAGGTAGAATTGCTGAAGACAAGACTGTAAAATCCGCGCGGATGCGGATGCGGCTCAGCGTCTGCGGACGTATGGGCGGCAGATAAGCTTACGGAACGCGCTATAGGCAAGGACGGTCTTGGCCATGGCGGCGGCGGAGCGTGCCGGGTTCTCGCCTATATAATGATCGGCGGCTGCACTGAAGCAGGCGAGGGCGGCGAGGATAAATATTAACAGATTGAGTTCCCGGCCCATTGGGCCGGAAATTTGGTTTTTAGTACTTTTGCGGCGGCCCAGGGGGTGGGGCGGTGCCGGAGGCCCAACGGCGCAAAAGCGAACCGAACATGCTCAAACTACTCGACCGTTACATATTGAAAAAATTTTTAGGGACGTTCGTATTTACCATGCTGGTGATCACGGTGATCGCGGTGGTGATCGATACGAGCGAAAAGGCGGATGACTTTGTGCGGAGCGGGTTGACTGCCAGGCAACTGATCACGGCCTATTATATCGGGTTCATACCCTTTATCATGTCGATGATCTATCCGCTGATGGTCTTTATCGCGGTGATCTATTTTACGAGCAAGCTGGCGGGCCGGAGCGAGATCATTGCCATCCTGGCGGGCGGGGTCCGTTTTAACCGGATGTTGCGGCCCTACTTGATCGGGGCGGTGTTCCTGGCGGTCATCTTCTGGCTGGCGAGTCAATACTGGGTGCCGAAGGCCAACGAGATCAGGACCGATTTTCAGACCGTGTATGTAGATCGCAACAGCTCCTATAATGGCGATCCCTACCGCAATAACAACTATTATCTCCGGGTAGACCCAAATACTTTCGTGGGCTTCAAATATTACGATACGGCCAATAAGGTGGCCACGAATTTCTTTTTACAGCGGCTCAAGGGGAATAAGGTGGTTTATAATCTTCGGGCGGAGACGGTGCGGTGGGATGCGGTCAAGAAAGACTGGAAGCTGACGAGTATCGTCGAACGGAACATCAATGGTATCAAGGAGACCCTGGACCGAAAGGATACCATGCATATCAACCTGAATGTTCAACCCCAGGAATTGCGACGGGACGACTATCTCAAGGATAAGCTGACCACACCGGAGCTGAAACACTTCATCAAGATGGAGGAGGTGCGGGGGTCGGAGGGTCTCAATACATTCAAGGTAGAATTGTTCCATAGGGATGCCACGCCTTTTTCCGTTATCATCATGGCGCTTATCGGGGCGATCATCGCGTCCCGGAAGATCAGGGGGGGCAGCGGGGTGCATCTGGCCGTGGGCATCGTCCTTGCGGCGATCTTCGTGGTGATGGACAAATTTGCCGTGACTTTTTCCACGAAAGGGAGTATGCCGCCGCTGCTGGCGGCGTGGCTGCCAAACATAATTTTCAGTGGGGTGGCCGGTATCCTTTATGTGAAGACTCCGAAATAGCGACGCTTAACTGTATTTTAATACAATTCGTTCTAAATCATTTGCTCCTCACCAATTCGTGAAGTAACTTTAACGATCCAAATGACGGGCCCTGCCCGGTAAAATTCGCTGATTTTATGGCAACAACTAAAGAAAGGTTTAAGATCAAGGCCGATGGTGTGGCCGCGGAGATAAAAGAGTTATTAAAAGAGCATGGAAATAAGAAGATCGGGGAGGTGACCTTGTCCCAGATCTATCAGGGGATGCGTGGGATTACGGGGCTGGTGAGTGAGACTTCGTTGCTGGATGCGCAGGAAGGGATCCGGTTTCGCGGTTATTCAATCCCCGACCTCCAACAAAAGCTGCCGAAGGCTAGTCTCACGTCGGGTGAGCGGGGCACGGAGCCGCTGCCGGAGGGATTGTTCCATTTGATGTTACTGGGAGAATTGCCTTCTAACGAGGATGTGCAAGGTCTTACCGCGAATTGGCAGCGCAGAAGCCATGTTCCGAACCATGTTTTTGCGGCGATCGAGGCATTGCCGAAGGATTCGCACCCCATGACCCAGTTTGTCGTCGCCATCATGGCCCTGCAGACCGAGAGCAAATTTGCCGAGCGGTATGCCAAGGGGATGAATAAGAAGGATTATTGGGAGGCGGTTTTTGACGACAGCATGGATCTGATCGCCCGGCTGCCCCGTGTTGCTGCCTATATCTATCGCCGGAAGTATAAGGACGAAGACCATATCCATCCGGATGGGTTGCTGGATTGGGCAGGCAATTTTGCTCATATGTTAGGCTATGAAGATGAGACGTTCCGTGAGCTGATGCGACTCTATATGACGATCCATGCGGATCATGAGGGCGGAAATGTAAGTGCACACACTACCCACCTGGTAGGGTCGGCGTTGAGCGATCCATATCTGAGCTTTGCCGCGGGCATGAATGGTCTGGCGGGGCCTTTGCACGGTCTGGCCAACCAGGAGGTGATCAAGTGGATCCTCGAGATGCGGCAGGAGTTGGGTGTTGAGCGGCCTTCGGGCGAGCAGATCGCCAACTATGTACAGAAGACGCTGAACGAGGGCAAGGTGGTACCCGGTTATGGTCATGCGGTCCTGCGGAAGACCGATCCGCGCTTTACGGCGCAGATGGAATTCGGCAAGAAGCATTTGCCCGATGACCCTTTGGTGCAGACGGTTTGGACGATCTATGAGACGGTGCCGCCGATCCTGCAATCACTTGGCAAGATCAAGAATCCCTGGCCCAACGTGGACGCGCACAGTGGTGCGTTGCTGGTCCATTACGGGTTGGTGGAATATGAGTTCTATACCGTATTGTTTGGCGTTAGCCGCGCCCTTGGCGTACTTGCCAGCTTGTGCTGGGACCGTGCGCTGGGTTTCCCGCTCGAGCGGCCCAAGTCCGTGACCACGGAGCTGGTGAAGGAATGGCTCAAAGGGGAAGGGGAGATCTGGGGAGATTAGAAAGATTAAACAGCATTACGAAAATGGGTTGGCTAAGCCAACCCATTTTTTATGTCGTTCAGAATGTCGTCGCGGTGTTCGAGGCCTACGGAGATGCGGATGAGACCGGGTGTGATGCCGACGGCGGCGCGTTCCTGTTCCGTGAGCTTGGCATGGGTCGTGCTGGCCGGGTGGGAGGCGATGCTGCGGGTATCGCCGAGATTGGCGGTAAGCGACAGCATTTTGAGCCCATCGAGGAACTTACGGCCCGCCTGGAGGCCGCCGGCGAGCTCGAAACAGACGATGCCGCCGCCGTTCTTCATCTGACGTTTCGCGATCTCGTATTGAGGGTGGCTGGGCAGAAAAGGATAGCGCATCGATGAAATAGCGGGATGCTTCTCCAACTGCTGGGCGATAAAGAGAGCATTGCTGCAATGCCGTTCCATGCGGACGTCGAGGGTTTCGAGGCTTCTGCTCAGGATCCAGGCATTGAAGGGGGAGAGCGAGGGACCGGTGCTGCGGCAGAAGAGATAGATCTCGTGGATCAGCTCTTTTCTTCCCAGGACGGCGCCGCCGAGGACGCGGCCCTGGCCATCGAGCCATTTAGTGGCGGAGTGTACGATGAGATCCGCACCGAAATCCATGGGTGTCTGACCGATGGGAGTCGCGAAGCAATTGTCCACATTGAAGAGGATATTGTGTTTGCGGCAGAGCGCGCCCGCGGCTGCCAGGTCGACGATGTCGAGACCGGGGTTGGTGGGGGTCTCCAGGAAGAACATTTTCGTATTGGGCCGGATGGCGGCTTCCCAGGAGGCGGGGTCGTCGGTGCGGACGTAGGTAAATTCTATGCCATATTTGGGCAGGAATTTCGTGATGACGCCATGGGTGCTGCCGAAGATGGCGTTGCAGACCAGCAGGTGATCGCCTTTCTTTAGAAATGCCAGAAAAGAGGCGAAGATGGCGCTCATGCCGGAGGCAGTGGCGAAGCCGGTTTCCGCGCCTTCGAGGGCGGCGAGGCGGTCCGTGAACTCCTGGACGGTGGGATTGCTGAAACGGCTATAGATATAGCCTTCCTTCTCGTCGGCAAAAATGGCCCGCATCTGTTCGGCATCGTCGTAACAGAAGCTGCTGGTGAAGTATACGGGTGAGGAATGTTCTCTGACGTCGGTGGATTCCGTGCGGATACGGATGGCTTCCGTGATGCGATGACTCATGATAGTTGTTTAGTTGAATAGGAGGAAACGTCGTTGACCTTTACCTCCCAGGTGATGGAGGTGCCGCCTGCCTTGAGCGTTGCGGCCACGGAGCAGTATTTGTCCATGGAGAGCTCGCAGGCTTTTTTGGCTTTATCCGGGTCGATCTCGCCTTTGAGATCGAAGACGATATGAACATCTTTCCAGAGGGCGGGTTCTTTGGCTTTTTCGCGTTCGCCGTCGATGGTCATGCTGAAGCCTGTGACCTTTTGGCGTTGTTTGTTGAGGATGGAGACGATGTCGATGCCGCTGCAGCCGCCGAGGCCCATGAGCAGCATTTGCATGGGGCGGATGCCGAAATCGATGCCGCCCGTTTCGGGGCTGCTGTCCATGCGGACGGTGTGGCCGCCCGGGTCTTTGGCCTCGAAACCAAAGTCTCCGCTTATCCTATCTAGTTGAATACGTGTCATCGAACGATTTTTTTGCAAAAATAACCCAAAACCGCCGGAGGCGGTTCGCCCGAAGGGCAGACATTGGCCTTTTTTGCGGAAATGGCCGATTTTTTTTCGCAGCCATTTCGCGCATAACTCGGATCGCCCTTATTTTGCAGCGAAATTGGAATCGCCTTGATGAAGTATTTTACATATGACCACCCCTTCCCGCTGGAAAGCGGGGCCTCTCTTCCCGGTATTACCGTGGCTTATCATACGTATGGCCGGCTCAATGAGGATGGTAGCAATGTGGTGTGGGTATGTCATGCCCTGACGGCGAATTCCGACGTGGTGCACTGGTGGCCAGGCGTCGTAGGGGAGAAGGCGCCGGTGAATCCCGAGGAGCATTTTATCGTTTGTGCGAATATCCTGGGGTCTTGTTATGGCTCTACGGGGCCTTTGAGTGTCGATCCGGCGAAGACGGCTTTGCCGGGGGCGGCGCCGCGGTTGGTAGACCCGCTGTACCGGTACCCCGGGGAAGGTGCTCCCTATTATGCCGATTTCCCGCTGATCACCATCCGGGATATGGTTAATGCGCATATCTTGCTTCGAAAACATTTGGGGATCAATAAGATACATCTCCTGATGGGAGGAAGCATGGGGGGATACCAGGCATTGGAATGGAGCGTCATGGAGCGGGAAGTGGTCGGGCAGCTTTTTTTAATTGCCACCTCGCCGGCAGAAAGTGCCTGGGGAATCGCTGTGCATACGGCGCAGCGGCTGGCGGTGGAGGCGGACAGCAGTTTCCGGGATAACGATCCGCATGCGGGAAGCCGGGGGCTCAAGGCGGCGCGGGCCATCGGTATCCTGACCTATAGGAACTATGGCATCATGGTGCAGAAGCAAACGGACCCCGATACGGAGAAGATAGATGGCTATAAGGCCTCATCCTATATCGAATACCAGGGGGATAAGCTGGTAAGCCGGTTCAACGCGGCTTGTTACTGGCTGCTGACCAAGGCCATGGACAGCCATCAGCTGGCGCGTGGGCGGGGCGCCAATCTGGACGCCGTTCTGCGCGGTATAAGTCAGCGGACGCTGGTGATGGGCATTACGAGTGATATCCTCTGTCCGGTGGAAGAGCAGCGGCATATGGCGGAGCACCTGCCGAACGCCACGCTGGTGGAGATGGACAGCGCGTATGGACACGATGGCTTTATGGTGGAGGGGAATAAAATAGCCAGCCACTTGCGTGACTGGCTGCATATGGAGAAGGTTCGTTGACGATTGCGTGGCGGGCGGCGTCGATTATGGGATCGTAAGTTTGCCCTGGTAATAATCCAACACTTTAGTGCGGAAGATATAGATGTATTTCGCGGCCGCGAGGTTGACCTCGGCCTGGTCGCTATTGCCCTTGGCCACGATATAGGCATCGGAGGCGATAACGCCTTCGTTGAAACGGATATTGGTGACGCGGAAGGATTCTTCGAAGGCAGTAGCTTCCTGTTGGTAGAATTTCAAGCTTTTGTACGCGGCGATCATGTTCTGGAAAGCCAGCTCTACCTGCTGTTGCCAATAGTTTTTGTTGTATGTATACTGAAGCTCATAGTTCTTGAGGTTGAGCTTGGCCTGGCGGACATTGTTCCGGGCCTGGAAGCCGTTGAGGATCGGGATGTTGACAGAGAGGCCGACGTATTCGCTGCGGTTGTTCTTGAACTGGTCGCCGAATTTGGGATAGACGTCGTATCCAGGAACCTTTTGTGAGTAAATGATGTTGTTGCCATTGGGATCGGAATAGAACCCATCCGTGTTCGGCACGTAGGTGGGGGCGCCGGTTTGGACGAAGGAGGTTGCGCCCGGAGCGTTTGTCCAGTTCGTGCTTACGCCGGCATTGAGGGAGATGGTCGGGTAATAGGCGCCGCGATAATAGGCGAGGAGCCGTTGGTATTCCTGGACCTTGAGCTGGGACGATCGGATCGACGGGAGGATGCCGAGGGCGTGCTGGTAGATGCTGTCCGAGCTGGCCTGGTAATCGTTGATATCGGTGGCGGTAATGCTGTTCTGATATTCCACATCTCGTCTATACGGTACGTTGAGTAAGGCAAACAGCGCGACCTTGTTCGATTCGAGGGTGTTGATGGCGCCCGCGATGTTGACCTGGTCGCTGGCATATTTACCCTGCAGGTCGGTGAGATTGGAAACGGGGTTGAGGGCGCCCTCCTTCCCTTTTTTAGCGGTGAGGTCCAGCGTAACACTGTCCGTCCGGGCCTGCTCATAGGCCAGTGCCAGCTGGTCGCGGCTGCTGAGCACCTGGAGATAGGCCAGGAGAACGCTCAATGTGATATTATCCTTTTGCTGTTGCAAGTCCATTTTGCTGGCGTTATAGGCATAACGCTGTGCCTGATAGTTGTTCTGCAGCTCGAGCCCGTGGAAAAGGAGCAGGCCGCCACTGAGGCCGGCGTTCCCGGTGCTGAACTGGGAAGAGACATACTGGTTGTTGTTGGAACTGTTGATGGTACGGCCAAAGTTGATCTGCTGGCCGCCGTTGGCGCTCAGGGTTGGCAACATGTATTCCCAGGACTGGTCGAAACCGATCTTATAGTTTTGCGAATTGAGATCGGATTGGGCGACCACGAGGTTATTCTTAATGGCGATTGTCACGGCTTGCGGCAATGTAAGGATAGCACCGATTGAATCCTGCTGGCTCCGGTCGTTTTGGGCGGCCAGGATGCCCGCGTTGTTTTGCGCGCGGAGGCCGGTGGATAGGGAAAAGGACAAAAGCAAAAGAAGAAAGGATGAGTTTCGCATTGTTTCGATTAGTTGAAATTATCTATACGTCCATCCAGCAGGTTGATGATGCGTGAACCGTATTCGGCATTTTTTTCCGAGTGGGTGACCTGCACGATGGTGACGCCTTCGCTATTGAGTTGTTTGAACAATTCCATGATCTCTTCTCCCTGGCGCGAGTTGAGGTTGCCGGTGGGTTCATCCGCGAGCAACAGTTTGGGTTTACCTATAAGGGCGCGGGCGATGCCTACGAGCTGTTGCTGACCGCCGGATAGCTGGGTCGGGAAAAGATCTTTTTTTCCGACGATCTGGAACCGGTCCAGGATATCGGCTACCATGGCCTGCCGTTCGGAGGATTTGATGTTCTGGTAGATCAGGGGTGTTTCGATGTTCTCGTATACCGTGAGCTCGTCGATGAGGTGGTAGGCCTGAAAGACGAATCCGATGTACTGTTTGTAGAGCTGGGAGCGTTGTTTTTCCCTAAGGCTGTGGACGGGCTGACCGAGAAAAAAATACTCTCCTTCGGACGAGTCGTCGAGCATGCCGATGATGTTCAGGAGGCTGGATTTGCCTGAGCCGGAAGGGCCCATGATAGAGACGAATTCTCCTTCTTTGATCTCCAGGTTGACGTCCTTTAGAATGAAGTTGGGTTTTCCGCCAACGTTTACCCATTTTGAAATGCGCTTAAGATCGATCATATTAAACTAATTAGAGATTACTGTCTCTGGGCCCTTTCCTTGCAAACACATGCCAGTTTGCAATTGGTTGATAGGCAGGTTTTTGTGCCGATCAGCCGGAGGATTGGGTCCGCTTTCGATACAAAAAGTGTACGATTTTGATACACTAATCTGTACGTAATGCGTCCACCGGATTGGCCGTGGCCGCCCGGATGGTGCGGATGCTCATCGTCAGCAGGGCAATGCCCATCATCGTTAGGCCGGCGAGGGCGAAGGTCCACCCGCTTACCGGTGCGCGGTAAGCGAAGCTTTCGAGCCATTTGTGGATGGCCCACCAGGCTGCCGGCGCGGCGATGGCGAAGGCGATGAGCAGCAATTTTACGAATTCTTTGGAAAGCAGGGCGATAATGGTGGCGACGGGTGCTCCCAAAACCTTTCGGATACCTATCTCTTTGGTGCGGGCGTTGGTCGTGAAGATGACCAGGCCGGCCAGGCCGAGGCAGCTGATGAAGATCGTGAGGCCGGTGGCCCAGCGGAGCAGCGTGGACAGCTGTTGCTCGGCCACATAATATTTGGCGATGACGTCGTCCAGGAAGGCGAAGTCGAAGTTCCGGCCGGGATAAGTTTCCCGATAGGTTTTTTCCACCAGCGCCATGGTTGTTTTCCAGCCGGCGCCATCCGGTGTCTGGGGCCGGAGGGCAATATGGATCGTGAACTGGTCTTTGTTCGACCAGGTAAGGACCAGCGGTTTTATCAGGGTATGCATGCCTGCCTGGTGAAAATCCGTTATGACGCCCACGATGGGAACCGGCTGGCTGCCGTTCAGCAGGATCTTGCCGATGGCATCGGCGGGGTTTCTAAAACCGAGAAAGGTGCATAACGACCGGTTGATGATCAACTCGGTGCTGCTGTCACTGGGCCGCAGGTTACGGCCGGCGAGAAGCTGGAGATGATAGATGCGGATATAATTGCTGTCGCCGTCGCGGAGCTCGAGCTGCATGTCCCGTTTCTGTGTGCCGTTTGTATAGGTGAATTCGCTGGTGTTCGGGTATTCGCCGGAAGGAGCGATGCCGCCGATGCCGGCGCGTTCTATTCCGGGCAGGTTCCGGATGCGGTCCAGCAAGAGGAAACGTTTGTTGTCGGCGGCGTCGGCGGTATAGGGGGTTTCGAGGTTGACGATGGCGTCCTTTTTAAAGCCCAGGTCGGCGGTGAGGGAATAGTGCAGTTGGTGTCCCACGATGACGGTGGCGATAATAAAGGCCTGGGCGACGGTGAACTGAAAGACCGTTAAGATCTTGCGGAGTACCGCGCGGCGGGATGTTGCGCCGGCGACCGGCTGATTTCTGAGCACCTGGATAGGCTGGAGCCGGGCAAGTATCCATGACGGGTAGAATCCCGCGAGGAGGGTCACGGCGAGGAGCAGCATCAGCAGGAACAGCCATAGGGCGGGCTGATGGAAGAAATTGAAATGCAGATCCCGCGGGATGAAATCCGAGAATGCGCGGAGGAGCCAGGGCGTGAGGGCGAGGGATAAGGTGAGGCTCAGCATGGTGAGCAGGAAGGTCTCGCCGAGGAATTGTAAGAGAAGCTGGGAGCGGGAGCTGCCAAAGGTCTTGCGGACGCCGATCTCGCGGGCGCGGCGTGAGGCGTTAGCCGTTGTGAGGTTGATAAAATTGATGCACCCGAGGGCCAGCAGGAAGACGGCTACCAGCATCAAACCATAGAGTGTGGGTTTATGGGCGGTGCGGTGGTAGAAGGGCGTATAGAAAGGGTTGAAGTGGAGATCGCTGAGGGGCTGCAGACGCCAGTTATAGCTGTTGCCGGGTCCGGCGTCGGCGGCGTGTTTTTTCCAGAGCCTGATGAGCTGGCTCTCGATGGCAGCGGGTTGGATGCCGGGCGCCAGCTCGAAAAAGCATTCGGAGGCGTCGGTGAAATTGCCCCATTCGTTAGGATCGGCATAGCGGGTGTTCGTATGTGCGAGGGTGGAGATGGATACGAATTCGTTCCAATCGAGGTCGGTGTTCGCGGGTGGGTCGCTGGCAATGCCGCAGACAATGGCGTTGAGGCTATCGTTGTAGGTGATGGTCTTGCCGATGATCTCGGTGGGGTTAAGACCGGGGAAGTAGGTGGCGGCTCGGCTTTTTGTAAGCACGGTGTGATAGGGGGCATCGAGCGGCGTGGCCGAGCCGGCAAGCCAGGTATAGGAATGAAAGAGCGAAAAATAATGGGCATTGGTATAGACCGTGCGGTTTGGGCCTTTGAACACGGTGGGATTGGACTGGCCGGGGCGCGGGATCGCTACCTCGAGGCTGGTGAAATAGATGGGGGTAACATTTTTTATGCCGGTGAGTTCTGTCGCGATGGCGGCGGGCATCGCGAAGGGAACGCCGGCCATGTGAAAGGTCTCGCCCGAAAAATTGGCGTCGAGGACGATGCGGTGGATACGGTCTCTCTCCGGCCGGAAGTTCTCGAAGCCGAGGTCGAAATGGACGACGAGCCAGATCACCAGGGCGGCGCAAAGTCCAATGGCGAGACCGAAGATATTGATGATGGAAAAGGTCCTTGTGTGCCAAAGGTTGCGCAGGGCGGTGCGCCAATAGTTTTTTATCATGAGACACGTTTATTCGCTTCTGAGACTTTTCACCGGGTTGGCCGTGATGGCTTTTAGGGTGAGGATGCCGATGACGGCCAAGGCGATCGCCAGGATCAGGGCTAACGTCTCAAGAAATGGGCCTGCGGTTATAGATATCCGATAGGCATAGTTGTCGAGCCAGCGGTCGATGAGCCACCAGCTGAGGGGCAGGGCGATCGCGCTGGCGATGGCGCCGAGCCGGATGAAATTACCCGAGACGAGGGCGAGGATGTTGTGATCGGTGGCGCCAAGGACGCGGCGAATGCCGATCTCCCTGGTGCGGCGTTCGATGGTGAAAAGTGTTAGCCCTATGAGGCCGAGTACGGCGAGGATGATGGCCAGGATGGTGAAGAAGCTGATGGCGTCGCCGAGGCGTCGTTCTTTGTCCGCGAGATGAGCGAAGGTATCGTCGAGGAAGCTGATATCGAGTTTGGCATCGGGTATGAATCGATGTCCGGTGGCGTGCAGCCAATCGATAAAGGCGGCGGTGTTGCCGCCCCGCAAGCGGATGACGAGCGTTCGGTTGGCGGCGGGTTTGAAGCGCAGGATGGCGGGGGCGATCTTTTCGCGCATCGAGGCGTAGTTGAAATCTTTGACGACGCCGATGACGCGTTCGCTGCCGTTGATGAGTGTGCCCACCGGGTTGAAGAGGCCCAATGCGGCTACGGCGGATTCGTTAAGGATAAGCGAATTGGTGTCCGATAGCAGGCTTCTTTCGAAGTTCCTGCCGCTGATCAGGTGCATCCCCATGGTGTTGAGATAATGATCGTCCGCGCCGAATTCCTGGATGCTGAGCCATTTTTTTGTTTTGGGCATCTCATAGGTTCCCATGGCGACGGTGTTACCGGCGGGGACGCGGTTCGAGAAGCTGGTGCTGACGACTGCAGCCTGCTGTGCGACCAGCTGGCGGAAGGCTTCGGCGTGGTCTTCCAATTCCCCGGTGTTATTGATGATGACGAGGCCCTGGGAGGTGAAGCCTTTGTCTTTGCTCTTCATGAAATGCAGCTGGCTGTAGACGATGAAGGAAACGAAGACGAGACCGGTGGCGATAACGAACTGCAGGGTGACGAGTACGTTGCGGATGCCGGCGCGTTCCCGGCCGGTGCCGCTGCTGCGGATCGTGAGGCGGTTACGCTCACCCGTGAGATAGAATGCGGGATAGCTTCCGGCCAGGATACCTACCAGGAGCGAAAAGGCGATCAGGTAAAGGTAGTTGGCGGAGAGGAAGGGGATGGGCCCCGTGAGCTCGGCACCGGTAACATATTGGTAAGTAAAGAGAATGACCTGGATCAGGCCGCAGGCGAGGAGCATGGCGAGACCGCTGAAAATCACGGATTCGCGGATGACCTGACCGATGAGGGTGCGGCGGGGTGCCCCAAAGGTTTTTTTGAGTCCCATCTCTTTGGCGCGGATGGAGGACCGGGCGGTGATGAGGTTGATATAGTTGATGATGGCCAGCAGGATCAGGAGGATGGCGACGGAGCCGAGGAGGCGGACCTGGGTGAGGTTGCCGCCGGCGGTGAAGCCGAAGATCGCGCGATTGTCGAAATGAATGGATTCGAGGGGCTGGACCAGGAAGGTGATGGTATTGCTGGCTGTGTTCCATACGTCCCAGGTCTGGGCGGTTCCCACGGTGGGATAGATGACCTTGCGGCGGAGCTGGGCCAGCCAGGCTTCGAGACCGGCGAGCGTGCCCTGCGGTTTTAGCTTGACATAGTTAAAATAAAGACAGGAGGCCCAGTTAGTGGAGTTTTCGGCTGAATCGAATTTGCGGGGAAGAAAGATCTGGGGAAAGAGGTGCGATTTGGCGGTGGTTTCGGCTAATACGGCTACGACGGTATAGGGTGTATTCTCTTTGCCGATATAGAGTGTTTTGCCGGTGCAGTTCTGCGAGCCGAAGAACTGGCGGGCCTTGGCTGCGGTGAGGATGGTTTGATTGGGTGCAAGGCCATGTGCCGGGATGGAGCCTGTGGCGGCCTCGTAGGAAAAGACCTGGAAGAAAGATGAATCGATATCATAGGATTCATTGCCGGTGAAGGCGCGGTCGTTGAGGCTGGTGCGGACATCCAGGTCGGTGCTTCTGTTGATGGCGGTGGCGTTCTCAACGTCTTTGCAAGTTGCCATGACGATGTTGCGCATCATGGGTTGGCTGAAGGCAAAGGGGCCCATGTGGTAGAAATCGGTGCAGATGCGGGCGATCCGGTCCGCATCGCGGAACTGGTGGTCGACCGTGAGCTCGCGTTGGGTATAGATCAGCAGGACGAAGGAGGCGGCGATGCCGATGGCGAGGCCGCCGATATTGATCAGGGAGAATGTCGGGTATTTGCGGAGCTGACGAAGGAGGGTTTTGAACATCATATTCATGGATGGGCCTTTGAGCTAAGATAAGTTTTTTAGTCCGTCCGTAGGTTTTTCGTGGGGTTTGCGCGCGCGGCGCGAAGGGATTGGGAGGAGATGGTCAGCACGGCGATGCCGATGGCCAGCAGACCCGCGGCAGCGAAGGTCCATGCGCTCAGGGGAATATGATAGGCGAAGTCTTCGAGCCAGCTGTGCATGGCCCACCAGGCGATGGGCGTGGCGATGAGGACCGACAACAGGACGAGTTTCAGGAAATCACGGGAAAGCAGGGTAAGGATGTCGGTTACTGTGGCGCCGAGGACTTTGCGGATGCCGATCTCTTTTACCCGTTGCCGGGCGGTGAAGGCGGCGAGACCCAGCAGACCCAGACAGGAGATGAGGACGGCGATCGCCGAGAACAGGAGGATCAGGGTGGAGGTGCGTGTATCGGTTTTATAGAGATTGTCGAAGCTTTCGTCGAGGAAGGTATAATCGAAGGGTTGATTTGGGACGAGCTGTGACCAGACGGCGCGGGCTGCGGCGAGGGCTTCGGTGGTCTTGCCGGGGGAAGTCCTGACATAGACCAGGCTTTGCCAGGAGGGTCGGTTCATGATAACGAGGGGGCTGATCTGTTCGTGCATGCTTGCGTAGTGGAAGTCTTTGACGATGCCGATGATCCTGCCGGTGTCGCCCTGAAAGAAGAAGCGCTGGCCAATCACGGGTCTGCGGATATTGAACCGGGCGATGGCGGTTTCGTTGACGACAAAGTTGTGGAGGTCGGCGGGTTGGTGCGGGTCGAACCAGCGGCCCTGTGTGAGGTCCAGTTTTGCGGTAGTGCTGAAGCTTTCGTCGGCGGAGAGCTGGAATACGACGGGGACGAAGTTCGGGTCTTTGCCGTCCCAGTAAGCAGAACCCTCGTTCGAGTTATTCATGTTGACGATGGACTCGCTGGCGAAGCTGACGCCGGTGATGGCGGGGTGGGTCAGCAATTGTTGTTTGATAGCGCCGGCCTTGGCTTTTGTTTGTTCCTGCGTTTTTTGGGCGATCAGGGACCAGGGCAGGTGGAAGGTAAAGAGCTGGCTGCGGTCGTAGCCGGGATTGGTCTTCCGGATGTATTGCAACTGATGGCGGATGACAAAGGTGCTACTGATGAGAATAACGGAGAACGTGAATTGTACGACCACGAGACTCTTTCGCAGCGTGATGTCTTTGAATTTTATGTCGACTGCGTTTTTGATGGTATTAAGCGGTTTGAAGGAGGATAATAACAGGGCAGGGTAGACGCCGTTGAGAAGGGTGGCCGCGAGCAGGGTGACTGCGATGATCTTCCAGGTATCGGCATTGGCCAGCGGATTGTGGATGTCGGCGCCCGACAGGGTCCTGAATGGCGGCATGGCCAGGGTCAGGAGGAGGAGGGTCAACGCCAGTGACAGGATGCTCACGGCCATCGATTCGAAAAAGAACTGGCCGAAGAGGCCGCTATTGGCGGCGCCGATGATCTTGCGGATGCCGACCTCTTTGGCCCTGGCGCCTGCACGTGCCGTGGTGAGATTGACATAGTTGATGCAGGCAATGAGCAGGAGCAGGACGCCGAGGATACTAAAGGTATATACGGTCTTGCTGTTGGTATGAGTGAAGTGGTCGCTGAAGGTAAGATCGCTTTCGAAATGGATCGCCTTTAGCGGGGTGAGGCTAATGGTGTTCTCGCGGGATGGGGGATTGTTCGTATGCAGGATGGAGGTGGCGGTTTGACCTATGGCGGCCGGATCAGCGGCGGAGCGACATTTTATGTAGACCTGGAAATTATAGTTGTTCCAGTTGAGGGCATTCTTTTGGCTTTCAGGATCGGCGAGCAAGGCATCGACTGACCTCAGGATATCGAACTGGAAGCTCGAGTTGGCGGGGTTGTCACGGATGATGCCGGTGACCTGGTAGGGCGTCGAGTCGATGCGGAGGGTTTGCCCGATGGGATGGGTATTGCCGAAATATTTTTTGGCTTTTGATTCGGTGAGGATGATGCGGTTTTCTCCGAAGCCGGTGGGGCTACCCGCGACGAAATCGTAGTGGAAAAGCGAGAACCAGCTATTGTCGACATAGGCGCCTTTTCTTTCTGCGATGATGTCGTTGTCGAGATGGATATTGGTTTGATAGGCGGGCTGGATGCAGGCGACCGCGGTGACGGCAGGCAGATCGGTCTGCAGGTGTTGGGCGAGGGGATAGGCGGTGCTGGGCCAGACCCATTGGGCGTGGGTATAGTGTGTGGTAAGACGGTAGATCCGGGTGGCGTCGGGGTGGTAGGAGTCGTAGGTGAGTTCATTGTCTACCCAGAGAAAGATAAGGATGGCGGCGGTCATGCCGACGGCGAGGCCGAGGATGTTGAGGCCGCTGGTGGTGGCGTTGCGCGTGACGTGGCGCAGCGCGGTGCGCAGGTAGTTTTTGAGCATATCTTAACGTCGCTTGTGTCGACTGGAATGTTGCATGGGGCCGGCCGGCCATGGCCGGGGGACGGGGCGGGGGCCGGATGGGGCCGGTGGCCTAGTCGGTCCTCAGACTTTTCACCGGGTTGGCGGTGGCTGCGCCGAGGGTTTGGGTCGTGATGGTCAGCAGGGCTACGACGAGGATCAGCGCGATAGGCCCGAGGAACAGCCAAGGTGTCAGGGGAATGCGGAAGGCGTAGTTTTCCAGCCATTTTCCGAGGACGTACCAGGTTATGGGGGTGGCGAGGAGGAAGGCCAGCAGGATCGGGCGAAGGAAATCCCGGGTGAGCAGTACGAGGATGCTGGGGACGGGGGCGCCCATGACCTTGCGGATGCCGATCTCCTTGGTGCGCTGGCTGGTGACGAAGGATGCCAGGCCGAGGAGCCCGAGGCAGGAGACGAAGATGGCGAGACCCGCGAAGAGGCTAAAGGTCTGGCCAAACTGCTGGTCGGCCTTGTATTGTTCGGCGATGTGGTCGTCGAGGAAGAAATAATCGAAGGGGTTATTGGGGAAGAATGCTTTGTATTGCTGTTTGACCGAGGCTATGGTGTTGGTCCAGGTATCGCTATTGCGCGATAGTTTTATCGAGTAGTAGCCTTCGGCATCGGGGATGAGGCGGAAGATGTGGGCGTCGTAGGCTTCGCGGAGCGATTCCTGGTGATGGTTGGTGACGACGCCGACGATGGTATATTGTTTCCCCCAGAATTCGATGCGTTTATCGAGGGCTTCTTGCGGTGTGCGATAGCCCAATTGTTCTATGGCCGCTTCGTTGAAAAGTACCGCGGCAGTGTCCGTGCTCATCTCGTGGGAGAAGTTGCGGCCGGCGAGCAATTTAAGGCCATATGCATCGAGGAAGTCGTAGTCGATGCCTATGACACGGTATTGGCGGGACTCGGTTTCGTCGGCCCCCACGAGCCGGATGCCGCCGGCATTCCAGTCGACCTTTTCGCCGGGAACCTGCGTGGAGGCGGCGACCTCGCTGACGCCCGGGATGCGTAAGACCTCGGTGCGGAAATTAGAGAGCTGGTTGTCATAGGTGGAGTCGAGGACACGCGGACCTTTGACGACGAGTGTCTGGGCCGTTTTGACGCCGAGGTCCTGGTGTTGCATAAAATGCAGTTGCCGGTAGACGGTGAAGGTACCGACCATGAGGAGAACGGAGGCCATGAACTGGATGACGACGAGCGACTGGCGGAGCAGGGCGCCGTGCGTGGTGGCGGCGAGTTTGCCTTTTAATACACTTATGGGTTTGAAAGACGAGAGTACGAAGGCCGGGTAGAAGCCGGAGAGGATAGTGCCAAAGATGAAAAGGATGGCGAGGTTAGTCCAGAATCCGCCGGTCGCGAGCAGGGCCAGGCTGAGGCTTTTGCCGGCGACGGCGTTAAAGGCGGGGAGGCAGACGAGGATCAGCAGGAAGGCCAGGATGACGGCGAGGGTATTGATCAGGAGCGATTCGAAGAGGAATTGAACGATCAGTTGCCAGCGGAGGGATCCGAGGGTCTTGCGGATGCCGGTCTCTTTTGCCCGGTGTATCGACCGGGCGGTGGCGAGATTGATGTAGTTGATCCACGCGATGCCGATGATGAACATGGCGATGACCAGCAGGAAGTAAACGGCTTTGCCGTCGCCGTTAGTTTCGGCTTCATGCATATAGTGCGAGGTAAGATGGATATCGGGGAGGGCTTGCAGATGGTAGACCATATTCCACCCGTTTTTCTTCATGTCGTCGCTCCATTTCGTCTGCACGAGGGCGGCGATCTTTTTTTCGAGAAGTTTGGGATTCGTACCGGGACGCAGGAGGATGTAGGCGAAGAATCCGTCCCAATTGATCGTGGTATTGACTTCTGGCCCGCGTTGGGCAACGAACGAGGCAAAGGAAAGCAGGATGCTGAATTTCAGATGGGTATTCGCGGGCGGGTCGGGGACAACGGCGGTGATCTTGTAACTGGCTGCTTTGTTAACGGTAATGATCTTGTCCAGGGGATTTTCGTTGCCGAAATATTTTTTGGCGGCTGTTGCGGTGAGCACGGCTGTATTCACGTCGGCTAAGGCGCCGTGGATGGAACCTTCGATTGCGGAATAGGAGAACATGGGCAGGAAATTGTCGTTGGCGAAGAAGAGCTTTTCTTCGCGGAATTCCAGGTTCTTATAGGCAACGATGCCATTGGTGGGGCGTAGCCGGGCCAACGATTCTACTTCGGGGAAGGCGTCTTTGACGATGGGGCCGATGCCGGCGGCGCCGGCGGCCCATTGGGTGCTGAGCTTGCCCTGGTTGTAGCGATCGAGCTGGATGCGATAGATGCGATCCGAGTTGGCTTCAAAGCGATCATAGCTGAGTTCGAAACGGACATATTGAAAGATCAGCAGGCTGGCGGCAATGCCGATGGCCAGGCCGAAGATATTGATGAAGGAAAATACCTTGTGTTTGAAAATATTCCGGAAGGCGATGAGAAAGAAGTTTTTAATCATGATTTATAAAGTCGTTTGAGGTGATCGAAATGTTGCATAGGGCCGGAGGGTTGTTATTCCGATCTCAGGCTGTTGATGGGGTTTGCGATAGCAGCTTTCAGGGAGCGGTAGCCGACGGCGATGACCGCGATGAGACAGCTGAAAAGCAGGCCGACGAGGAACAGACCCGGCCCGGGATGGATGGCATATTTGAAGTCCCGCAGCCAATAGTTGGTGATCATCGTCGCCGCGGGTGCGGCGATGACGAAGGCTATGAGCAGCAGGCGGAAGAATTCTTTGCCGAACAGCCAGCAGATCTGGCCTACGCCCGCGCCGAGGACTTTGCGGATGCCGACCTCTTTGGTCTTGCGTAGCGCCATAAAGGAGACGAGGCCATAGAGACCGAGACAGCTGATGAGGATGGCGATGCCGGCGAAGACTTCCACGAGGGTAAGGAGGATGTTATCCATGAGATAGAATTCGGCGATGCGGTCGTCGAGGAAGGTGTAGGAATAGACATAGTCGGGATAGGACCCGTTCCAGGCGTTTTGAATACGGGCGAGCGTTTCATGCAGCTCATGGGGATTGACCTTGATGCTGCAGGCTTCGTAGCGCCCGGTTTCCGAGCAGATGCAGAGCGGCTCGATCTCGCTTTTGAGGGAATACTCATGAAAGTCTTTGACGACGCCGACCACCGGGGCGGTTACGCCATATGCTTTGATGAGCTTACCGAGCACGTCATGCGGAGAGGACAGGCCGAGCTTTTTTACGAAGGTCTCGTTAACGAGGAATTCGCGAATGGTATCGCTTGGGTAGAGGTTTCTGCCGGCGACGAGGTGCAGGCCGAAGGCGGCGAGATAGTGATCGTCGGCGTTCTTGACGTTGATCTCCCAGCGTTCGGTATGGGGCCGGTTGTCGTAGGTGACGTCGGTGGTTTGATTATGTCGGGAAGCCGGCGGCTGGTAGCAGAAGGTGAGGTTTTCAACGCCCGGGATGGTTCGGAGCTGGTCCCGAAGCGTATGCATCCGGGTGGGGTCCGCGGTTGGAACGGGTACCGTCACGATCGCTTCTTTGTCGAAGCCCATGTCCAGGCTATTCGAATAGTGCATTTGCCATGCGATGATGATCATGCCTACGATGAGCAGCTGGGAGATGGCGAACTGGGAGGTCACGAGGATGCGGCGGAGCGGGAAGCCGCCGATGTGTGCCTGGGATAGTTTGCTTTTCAGGGCGAGCACCGGTTGGAAACGGGCGAGGATCAGGCCGGGATACGAGCCGGCGGCGAATATGACGACGAGAAACACGATGAAGCAGAAGGCGATCGTCCGGCCGGTGGACAGCAGGTCGAGGGTCATGTGCGAGGTGGTGAGCGTATTGAGCGGAGGAAGCAGGAGGATGGCTGCGAACCAGGCGATCACGCCGGCGATTAGGGTGATGATGGCGGTCTCGGCAATGAACTGCCAGAAGAGCTGGTTACGGAGGCTGCCGAGGACTTTGCGGATGCCGACCTCTTTACTCCGATTGAGTGCCTGGGCGGTAGCCATATTGATGAAGTTCATGCAGGCCGTGGCGAGCAGGAAGATGCCGATAAGCAGGAGGGTATAGAGGTATTTGGGGTCGATGCGGCCGTCGTATTCGGCGTTGACATGGATATCGGACAGCGGTTGGAGGCGGAAGGCATTGGCCTTTGCGTCATCGCCCTTGTAATACTTGTTTACGAAGCCGGGGAAGGCTTTGTCGACGGTGGCGGGGCTGACGCCTTTGTTCAACAGCACGAAGCACATGCTGCCGCTGTACAGGTTGGGCCAACTGCTGTCACTGGCGAAGCTGGGGTTCCAGTCTTTGAGGTTGTCGTAGGAGAGGTAGATATTCTGGCGGCGATCCGTATTCGGTGGCAGGTCTTTGAGGATGCCGGTGACGGTGAAATCGATGTCGTTGTTGACGCGGAGTGTTTTGCCCATCGCGTCGGTGTTGCCGAAGTATTTTTTGGCGATGGATTCGGTGATTAGGGCGGAATGGGGGTTAGCGAGAGCGGTATTGGGGTCGCCTTTGACAAGGGGGAAATCGAAGATGTGGAAGAAGGATGGTTCGGCGAACGCGACGCCATCGTCTTCCTGGAATTTCTTGCTTTCTTTTTCCTGAGGCAGGGATAGAAGCACCCGGCGATAGTAGACGATCCGGGCCGTTTGTTCCGCGAAGGAGAAGTCGTTGCGGAAGGCCTTGCCGAGCGGCTGGGGTACGCAGGGCAGGTGTTCGAGGTTCGCATCCGAGCTGACGTCGGTGACGATGCGGTAGATGCGATCTTTGTTGTGGTTGAAGCTTTCGAAGCTGAACTGGTAGGTCACCAGGGTGAAGATGAGGATGGCCGCGGTGATGCTGAGGGTCAGCCCGAAGATGTTGATGCCGGTGTAGGCTTTATAACGGAGAAGGGTGCGCCAGGCTATTTTGAAATAGTTCTTTATCATGTTATTCTGTTCTGAGGTTGTATTCTATTCACTTCGCAAACTTTTTACGGGGTTATTCATAGCCGCTTTCGCCGCCTGGATGCCTACGGTCGTCAGGGCGATGAACAGGGCCGCGAGGCCGCCGAGGGCAAAGGTCCACCATTGGATATCGATGCGATAGGCGAAGTCCTGCAGCCAATTGTGCATCACCCACCAGGTCAGGGGGACGGCGATGACCAGAGAGAAGAGCACGAGGGCAGCGAAGTCGCGGGAAAGCAGGACGACGAGGCTTTGCGAGCTGGCGCCGAGGACTTTGCGGATGCCGATCTCTTTAGTCCGTTGCAGTACGTTGTAGGCGGAGAGGCCGAGCAGGCCGAAACAGGCGATGAGGATGGCGATGGTCGCGAAGAGGCCGAAGACTTCGCCGAAGCGGGTGTCGGCCTTGTATTGTTGGTTGAACGATTCGTCGAGGAAGAAATAGTTGAACGGGTCGTTTGGAAAATGGCTATCCCAGCTGCGTTTTATCGCCGCAATGGCCCCGTGCAGGTCGGCGCTGTTGAATTTGATCGAATAATAGCTGCGGACATTCGGGCCATACAGGAAGAGCATCGGGTCGATGGCTTTTTGCAGTCCCTGGTGATGATAATCTGCGGTGACGCCGACGATGTGCAGCGTATCGCGGCCGCGTACCAACTTTTGACCCAGGGCATCGGCGGGTTTGGGATAGCCGATCATACGGGCGGCGGTCTCGTTGATCAGCGCGCCTTTGTCGTCCGTGGAAAACTGGGGTGAGAAGTTTCGGCCGGCGACGAGTCGGAGCGAGTAGGCGGGGATAAAGTCGTAGTCGATGCCGAGTATATAGAGGGTGAGCTCGGGCCGGGAATCTTTCCCGAGGGGCTGAATGCCATTTGTCCAGTAGATCTCCTGTCCCATGACATTGGTGGATGCGGTGATGCTTCGAATGCCGGGTTGTTGCAGGAGCGTTGTCTTGAACGGCTGGAAGACGTTTTTATAGACAGAATCTTGTGGTGAGGCCGGGCCCTCGACGATGAGGGTCCGGTCGATGTCGACGCCGAGCTGCTGACGGCGCATGTATTGGACCTGCTGGTAGACGAGGATGGTACCGGTGATCAGGATCACGGAAACGGCGAACTGGCCGATGATGAGGACCTTTCGGAGGATTTGGCCGCGGGCGCTGTTCTTGAAGAGACCTTTGAGTACGGTGATGGGGTGATAACCGGAGAGTACGAAGGCGGGGTAGAGGCCGGATAAAAACGAGCCAAGGAAGAAGATGCCTGCGAAGCCGAGCAGGTAGGCGGGTGGCAACATGAAGCTGCCCGCGTCGCTTCCGATGAGGGTATCGAAGGAGGGGGCGAGGATCCAGGCGAGGCTGATCGCCAGGATCGCGGCGATGGTGTTGAGTAAGAGGCTTTCGGTCAGGAATTGCAGGACGAGGTCGGTGCGGATGGCGCCGAGGACCTTTCGGAGACCGACCTCCTTGGCCCGTTCAAGCGAACGGGCGGTGGCGAGGTTTGTATAGTTGATCCAGGCGATGGCGATGATCAGGAAGGCGATGAGGAAGAGGAAATCCACGGCTTTGCCGTTGCCGTTGACCTCGGCTTCCTGGTTGTAGTTGGAATAGAGATGGATGTCGCTCAGGGGGATGAGATGCAGCTCTTGCCGGACATTGTTCTTTTTGTGCCAATCGTCGTTGTTCATGTGACGGTCGCAGAAGGCGGGTAATTTTGCTTCCAGCGCTTTGTAGCTGGTGCCGGGTTTGAGCTGCAGGTAGATATAGAAGTCGTACCATCCCCAGGAGAGGTTCGACGAATTGGAGGAATCGCCCTGTTCCCGGCGTATCTGGGTGAGGCTGGAAAAGGAGACAAGGTGGTTGAGGATGAGGTGGGAGTTGGCGGGATAGTCTTTGAATACGCCGGTGACCTCAAAGCTTTCCGTGGACCCGTTATACAGGCCTTTGAGCCGCTTTCCCAGGGCGGGTTCGTTACCAAAGTATTTTTTGGCCATGCTTGCCGACAGCAGCATTTTGTAGGGCCCGTCGAGGGCGGTGGCGGGGTTGCCCGCGACGAAATGAAGGTCGAAGAAGGGGATGACCGAGGCATCGGCGAAATAGCCTTTGAGTTCGCTCGATTTTACATTTCTTTCCTGGTTGGTGAGCAGCATTTCGGCGTCGATGAGACGGCAGTAGTCTGCTACTTCGGGGTACTCCTTTTTCATGGCCGGGGCGATGGCGGTGAAGGAGGTCGCCGATTTCCAGGCCAGTTTGCCGTCCTGGTATTGGTCGAGGCGGAGTCGGACGATCCGGCCCGCGTCCTGTTGAAAGGCGTCGTAGCTGCGTTCATAAGCCACATAGTGGAAGATGAGCAGGAAGCAGGTGATGCCGATGGTGAGGCCGAGGATATTGAGTGCCGAGTAACCCTTTCGTTTGCTCAGGTTTCGCCAGGCAAGCCGCAGATGGTTCTTAAGCATATGTCGTGTGTTTTATTCACTTCGCAATGCTTTCACGGGGTTAGACAAGGCTGCACGCACCGCTTGGAAGCTTATGGTCGCCAGGGCGATGAGGGCTGCGAGGAAGCCTGCGGCGAGGAAGACATACCAATGGATCGGGATTTGGTAGGCGAAATCACTCAGCCAGTGGTACATCGCGTACCAGGCGATGGGGAAGGCGATACAGGCGGCGATGGCTACGAGTTTCAGGAAATCGGTGGAGAGCAGCTGTACGATACTTCCGGTGCTGGCTCCGAGGACCTTGCGGACGCCGATCTCTTTGATCCGCTGGGTGATGGTGAAGGCGGATAGGCCGAACAGTCCGAGACAGGCGATGAAGATCGCGATGCCGGAGAAGATAGTGAACAGGGAGCCTTGCTGTTGTTCCGTTCTATAGAGCTGGTCGAATTTTTCGTCGAGGAAGGTGTATTCGAAGGGTACTTCGGGGAGATAGCGCTGCCAGGTCTTTTCGATCCAGGCCAGGGAGCCGGCAATGTCGGTGCCGGCGAGCTTTATCGATAGGTTATTGAAGTTGTTGTTGGCTACCGAGTCGGCAGGCATTGTGAAGATCATGGGTATGATCTTCTGGTGCATGGATTCGAAATTGAAGTTGTCCATGACGCCGATGACCCTTCCTTTAGTATTGCCATAGGCGAAGCTCCTGCCGACGAGTTGTTTGGGATCATGCATGCCCAGTACACTGGTTGCCGCTACGTTGAGGATGAAGTTATTTGTATCAGTGGCGTAGCTGCGGTTGTAGTCGCGGCCTGCGACGATGGGGATGCCGTAGGTCTTTAAGAAGTCGTGATCGACGGATACGTATTTAATATCTGCGGTGACAGGACGGAGCGAGTCGCCGCTCTCGGTTGAGGCGCCCTGCTCGTCGAGGAGACGGCCGCTGGGAATGCGGGACGATCTGGAGGCGGCGAGGATATGGGTGTTTTGGAGCAAGGTAGAACGGAACGAGTTGAAGCTTTTGCCGAGGCCCTGGTTATAACTCATGACGACGATATGATCTTTGTTGAAGCCCAGGGAGGCGTTCTGCATATAGTGCAGCTGCTCGAAGACGATGGCTGTGCTGATGATGAGCACGATGGAGATCGAGAACTGCGCTACTACGAGGACCTTGCGGAAGGAAGCGGTGCTGCTGCCGGCTTTGAACAGTCCCTTGAGCACTTTCACGGGTTGGAAGGAGCTGAGGAAGAGGGCGGGGTAGGCGCCGGAGAGGAGGCCTACGAGTATTGGTGTCAGCAGTGCGGGGATGAGCACCGCGGGTTGCAGCAGACTGGTGACAGAGAGATGCAGGCCGGTGAGGTCATCGACGGATGGCAGCAGCAGGACGGTGAGACCGGTGGCCATGATGAAGGCGAGGTAGCCGATCAGGACCGATTCACAGAGGAACTGGCTGATGAGCTCGGGGCGGCCGGCGCCGGAGACCTTGCGGATACCGATCTCCTTTGCCCGCAGGGTGGAGCGGGCGGTGGAGAGGTTCATATAGTTGATGCAGGCGATGAGCAGGATGAAGAGGGCGATGGCGCCAAAGACGTAGACGCGGCTGATGTCACCGTTTTGTTCCAGCTCTTCGTCGAGATGGGAGTGAAGATGGATATCGGTGAGCCGTTGCAGGAAGAGTTTGGTGAATTTCGAGGCTTTGACGCCAGGGCCGTAATTATCGCCCATGCGCCGGTCGAGGAAGGCGGGGAACTGGGTTTCGATAGATTTCGCGGGGTAATCCTTCGGGAGCAGGAGATAAGTGAAGAAGGCGTTATTGCCCCAGTTGTGCAGCAGGTTGTTCTCACCGTAGATAAGGGAGTCCTTGAGTGTGTTGAAGGACAGTAGATACCCCGGGTGGAAATGGGAGTTCTCGGGGAGCGGTTCGAAGATGCCGGTGACCCTGAAGTTGATGCGGTTGTCGAGCTGAACGAGTTTATTGATCGGGTCCGCATCGCCGAAATATTTGTGTGCGAGCTCACGGGTGATGATCATGGAATTGGGGTCGGCGAGGGCGGTATGGCGGTCGCCTTCGGTGAGGTTGATGTCGAAAACGCTGAAGAGGTTGTTTTCCGCAAAGTAGCCGTTCTTTTCGTTGAAGATCTTATCCTCATAGTGGAAGGCGGTTGGGCCGGTGGGCAGGATGCGGGTGACCTGCTCGATGTCGGGGAAATCGTTTTTGAGGAGGGGACCAAAGGGTGGAGCCACGGCGCCGAGGTGAAGGGAGACGACGCCTTCGGGGTTGTTGAAGCTCCGGGTGACGCGCCAGATGCGGTCCGCTTTGGAGTTGTAACGGTCGTAGCTGGTCTCGTGGAGGATATAGGTCAGGATGAGGAGGCAGCAGGTAAGACCGGCACAAAGTCCAAAGAGGTTGATGAAGGAGATGAATTTGTATTTGGTGAGATTCCGGAAGGCGATCTTCAGATAATTTTTGAGCATGACGATGGCTTTGGGCTCTTGCGGGCCGGTTAAAGAAAGGGTGGGGCCGCATGAAGCGGCTCACTTTTATCGTTGGATTGACTGCGGAACCTCGTTGAGGCCGCCGACTGGTAAGGTCGGCGGTTTGGGCTTATATTAAAATGTTCTCTGTTACGGCCTGACCGTCCAGCATGCGGATGATGCGATGGCTATAGCGGGAGTCGTGTTCGGAGTGGGTAACCATGATGATGGTCGTTCCTTGCTCGTTGAGGTCGGTAAGCAGGGTCATCACTTCGTTACCGTTAGACGAGTCGAGGTTACCTGTAGGTTCATCCGCCAGAATGAGCTTGGGGTTATTGACTACGGCGCGGGCTACGGCTACACGTTGTTGCTGACCACCGGAAAGCTGCTGGGGGTAGTGGTTGCGGCGATGCATGATCTGCATTTTGTCGAGGACGGTTTCCACGCGTTGTTTTCTTTCGGGTCCTTTGACGCCAAGGTATATGAGGGGGAGTTCCACGTTCTCGAAAACCGTGAGCTCGTCGATGAGGTTAAAACTTTGGAAAACGAAACCGATGTTGCGTTTGCGGAGGTCGGCGCGTTTGCGTTCGTTAAAGTGAGCGACTTCGATGCCGTTGAAGATAAAGCTACCGCCATCGGGATCATCCAACAGGCCAAGGATATTGAGCAGGGTGGATTTACCACAGCCGGAGGGACCCATTACCGATACGAACTCGCCTTCTTTCACCTCGAAGGTGAGTTTGTTCAGCGCGATGGTCTCGACCTCTTCGGTGCGGTAGGTTTTTTGGAGATCGGTGATCTTGATCATAATTATAAGCGGTTTAAGTGATGTATATAAAGTGTTTAAATGTATAGGAGCTTGTTGATAACGAGGGTAGACGACTCGGTATCCACTGTGACGGCCTTGGGCGCCGGCATTGCCGCTGGTTTCACTCCCGCCTCGCATTTGTGCGTATAACGGGCACATTCGTTGGGGGAGGCGAACGTACTCAGGAGGAGGACGAAGCCGACGGTGAAGAAGAGTTTGAGTCGCATTTTTTTCGGTTTTGGGACGCCCGGAGGGCGTCCTGGTTTTTTTTGACGCGTTTCGGGCGTCGTATGTTACAAATTACTATTTCTTTAGAACAAGTTCCTGCATGTTTCCATAATTCTCGTAGCTCGAGGTTACCACTTTGTCGCCGGGTTTGAGGCCGGAGAGGACTTCGTAGTAATCCGTGCTCATGCGGCCGAGCTGGATATCCTGGCGATAGGCGGTCTTGCCGTCTGCGCTCACCTTGAAGATCCAGTTGCCTCCGGTTTGCTGGAAGAATCCGCCTTTGGGTACGAGGATGGCGGTGGTTTCATCGCTGAGTGCCAGGGTGATCTGGAGGGTTTGGCCTTTGCGGATGCCCACGGGTTCTTTGCCGACGAAGGTCATATCGACCATGAACCGGCCGTTCGTGATCTGCGTATACACCTTAGAGATCTTGAGCGTATACGTGGTATCGTTGTAGCTGAAGGTCCCCTTTTGGCCTGTGAAGACGCGGTTGACATAGTGGTCGTCCACATCCGAGAGCCTGATCTTGAAGCCACTGAGCACGTCCACCTGGCCGAGCGCATAGCCGGGTGTTTTGGACTGGCCGACCTCGGCGTCGAGGGCGGTGAGCTGGCCGTCGACCGGGGCACGGATGATGAGACCGTCGACCTTTTGTTGCTGGATCAGGAGCGTCTGCCGGGCACGATCCAGGGATTCCTTGTCTTGTTTCTCCTGGGCTTCACGGGATAAGGTATCCTGGTGGAGGATCTCTTCCTGGAGGCGGAGCTTCTCCTTAAGATAGTTATAGTTGTTCACTGCGGTCTGGTATTCCTGGGAGCCGATTGCCTTTTCGGGATACAGCTTGTTGTCCAGGTCGTAGACGCGTTTGGCTTCTATGAAGAGGCTTTGTACATCCGCCATATTGTTGAGCTTGGTGACCGTATTCTGCTCGGCGCTTACGCGGCTGAACTGCATCGTTGCGAGCATCGTGGAGACCTGGGTGGTTTGGTTGGCCAGTGCGATCTCTACGTCCGGGTTCGCCAGCTTGAGGATAGGGTCACCCTTTTTGAGGATGGCGCCGTCGTCCACATAGCGTTGTTCTACGCGACCGCCGTCCGGGGTCACGAGATAAATCGTGGTCAGGGGCATCACGGTCCCGTTCTCGGGGATCGATTCCTGGAAGGGGGCTTTTATGATATCGCTAACCGTAATCCGTTCTAAATCAACGTTGAGTTTGGATTTTCCGGAGGTAAAATAAAAACTAGCTGCAATCAACAAAACCAGTGCTGCGATCCCACCTATAGTCATCAGGCGTTTAGTTGACCACTTTTTTTTGGGTCTGACAATGTCTACCATAAAGAAATTAAATTTGTTTGTTAGGCCTTTAGGGCTTTAGAACTTTTTTAAAAAACCACCCAGTATAAAGATACCGGGAGGGCTACACATGAGAAAATTCTAAAAATTCTTTACAGGAAGCTAACAAACATATGCCAGAATATAATCCCAGTGATTTACAGTTTCTTAGATCGGTACGGCGGTGTTTATAGTTCATTTTTGATACAAAAAGTGTTCGTTTTTGATACAGTGCCCTTTTGCCCCCTGATTGTATAAAAAATTAATTGCCATACTTTTATATTTAAGGTATGTTTATAGTAAGCAAATGTTGCACGGCTGCAAAGAAAAATTTAGGCATCCGGCAACATTTGAATTTAATGATTGGCTAACGCCGGGACGCTTATCAGCGTCCGGAATGTTGCATCTAATAGCATAAAAATCTATGAACTTAAAAAACGCCAATATTTTGGCCATCGACGACGATCCTGATGTTCTGACGGCGGTACGTTTATTATTAAAGACTGAGGCGGCGGATGTGGTAACGGAGAAGAACCCGGAGAATATGCGCTCTATTTTGCAGAAACGGAGTTTTGACCTGATCCTGCTCGATATGAATTTCAACAGCAGCATCAATACGGGGAATGAGGGGTTGTTTTGGCTCAGGAAGGTCAAAGAGTTCGGGTCGCAGGCTGCGGTGATCATGATCACGGCTTACGGGGACATCGATCTTGCGGTGCGGAGTTTGAAGGAGGGGGCGGCGGATTTTGTGGTCAAGCCCTGGCACAACGAGCGGCTGATCGCCACGATCAAGGAAGCGCTGAAAAAGAACGATGCCAAGAAAGGCGGCGGGGCCGATTTCCCCAGCGATTCGGTGATCGGCACGGAGCTGCTGGGAGAATCCGAGGTAATGCGGGATATCTTTTTCAAGCTGCAGAAGATTGCGCCCACGGATGCGAATATCCTGATCCTGGGGGAGAACGGGACGGGGAAGGATCTCATTGCCAAGGCCATTCATCAGCATTCGTTGCGTGCGGAGAAGCCGTATATCAAGGTGGATGTGGGCGCATTGACGGAGACCTTGTTCGAGAGCGAGCTGTTCGGTCATAAGAAAGGCGCCTTTACGGATGCCCGGGAGGACCGGGTGGGGCGGTTCGAGGGGGCCAATGGCGGAACGCTATTCCTGGATGAGATCGGGAATATTTCGTTACATCAGCAGGCTAAATTGTTGACGGTCCTTCAGAACCGACAGGTGACTCGCCTTGGGGCGAATCAATCCACACCTATCGATATCCGATTGATCTGTGCGACCAATGTCCCCATGCCGGAGCTGGCCAATGAGTCGAAATTCCGAAAGGACCTGATCTACCGGATCAATACGGTGGAGATCACGGTACCGCCGCTACGAAAGCGGGAAGAGGATATTGCGCTGCTGGCGCGGCATTTCGACAAGATCTATACGAACAAGTATATGAAGCCGTTGCATGATTTCGACAGCAAGGCCATCGAGAAGCTGAAGTCGTATCACTATCCCGGGAATGTACGGGAGCTGCAATATACCATCGAGCGGGCGGTGATCATGGCCGAAGGGGACGTCCTTCAGGCCAAGGACCTGATCTTTTCGCCGATCGAGAGCGCCATGCCGAAGAACGATGAAGCGCAGGACATGGATCTGAAGCTGAGCACCATCGAGAAGAACGCGATCTTAAAAGTGATCGAAAAACATAACGGAAATATTTCCAAGGCTGCTAAGGAGCTCGGGCTTACCCGGACAGCGCTTTATCGCCGGTTGAGCAAATACGATATTTAATTATTTTCATGCCTTTATTCAAACGTTACCAGGAGAGGATACTGATCCGGGTTTTGTTCATGTTCCTGGCATTGTCCGTGTCTTCGTTCTTTTTGGTGAAGGGATGGTATTCACAGTTGATGCTGATGTTGCCCGTGGTCATCGTCCTGCTGGTAGATTTTTACAATTTCCATCGCAAGGCGCAGCAGGAGGTCGAGCAGTTCGTCGAGTCGATCCATTACCGGGATTTCTCGCGTTATTTCGATGTCAAGGAGGCCCCGCTGGAATTACAGTCCTTGCGGCAGGGTTTCAACGAGATCAATACTACGTTCAAGACGGTGAGCCGGGAGAAGGAGACGCAGTTCCAGTATCTGCAGAAGATCCTGGAGCTGATCAATACGGGCATCCTTTCGTATGAGCATAGGAGTGGGGAGATCGGGTGGATGAACGAGAGCTTTAAGAATATGCTTGGCGTGCCCTATTTGAAAACCATCAACTCCCTGGAGCGCCGGGATGCTAATCTATACAAGGAAATACTGAATATCCGGCCGGGGGAGAACAAGATCGTTTCGCTGACCAAGGACAAGAATGTCTACAAGGCGTTGATGGCGGCCACGGCGTTCCAAACCGAGGGCAAGGTGTATAAGCTGGTGGCTTTCCAGGATGTGAACGAGGCGTTGGACGAGACCGAGGCCAAGGCCTGGCAACGACTGCTGAGTGTGATGACGCATGAGATCATGAACTCGGTGGCGCCTATTTCGTCGCTGGCGGAGACGATGTTGAACCGGTTGCAGGAATCGGCGCGGCTGCTCGTTGGGCAGCCGGGGGCGCTGGAGGACCTGGAGCTGGGAATCGGCACGATCCGTAAGCGCAGCGAGGGGTTGCTGAAGTTTGCGGAGACCTACCGGAATCTCAATAAGATCACCACGCTTTCGCTCAAGAAGATCTATGCGCGCGATCTTTTCGAGGCCATGCATGTGTTGATGGAGCCGACATTGGTGCAAAAGAATATCGAGATGGATATTCTGCTGAGCGATACCGATCTGGCTATCGAAGTCGACACCAACCTGCTGGAGCAGGTGCTGATCAACCTGGTGGTGAATGCCATCGACGCCGTGAAGGAGCGGGCCGAGCCGTTGATCACGTTATCGGCGTCTACTGCGCCGAGCGGCCGGCCTGTGATCAAGGTATCGGACAATGGCATGGGCATGTCGCCGGAGGTAATGGACAATATCTTTATCCCGTTCTTCAGTACGAAGAAGACGGGGAGTGGGATCGGGTTGAGTCTTTGCAAGCAGATCATGCTCCTCCACAAGGGGAATATCCAGGTGCAGAGCGTGGAGGGGGTGGGGAGTTCTTTTATATTGCAATTCTAGGTTGGCCGCGCGGGGCGGCTGCCACCGTTTAGGATTGCGCGATCCATTTTTTGAAGCCGGCCGAATTCTCCTGGCTGATGATGATCTCTTCGCTTACCGGAAGGGTGAGTTCCACGCTGATCTTGCTTCGTTCGAGGGGTTTGAAGCGTTTGATATAATTAGCGTTGATAATATATTTCCGGTTAGCGCGATAAAAGATATTCTTATCCAGCTCTTCTTCCAGTTCGCTGAGGTTGTTCTTCTCGGCCATGTATTTCCGGTTCTCCTTATCTACCAAAAAGATCAGCTTGTGTTCGGTGAAGAAATAGCCGGCGTCCTCCAAACGGACGGCCTGGAAATCAACCCCTTTTCGGACGAGGATGCGGGACTTTTTGCGGTCCTGGCTGAGGTAATCGGGCAGGGAATGGTTGTTGGTCTGTTCGTGGTTATTCACGAAGTGGT
Organism: Chitinophagaceae bacterium; assembly: GCA_025934485.1. Classification (GTDB taxonomy): domain Bacteria; phylum Bacteroidota; class Bacteroidia; order Chitinophagales; family Chitinophagaceae; genus Puia. The sequence goes on along the minus strand of JAICXX010000003.1, from coordinate 2,283 downwards.
TGCGAAGGGCATTGTATTTGCGGATCGCGTTTCTCAGCTTGTCCTGACTAATAGGTTTTAGCAAGTAGTCGATACTGCTGTATTCGAAGGCCTGTGTAAGGTATTTGTCGTAGGCGGTGGTAAAGATCACGGGACAGGTGACCTCGCATTCCTTGAAAATGTTGAATGATAGGCCATCCGAGAGCTGGATATCCATGAGGATGAGATCGGGCAGGGGGTTCCTGTTGAGCCAGCGGACTGTTTCTTCTACGCTGTTGCAGCCTGCCACTACGTCTATGCTATCGTCGATCGCCTGGAGTTCTTCGACGATGTTCTCTGATGCGGGCCTTTCATCTTCCACGATTAGAACTTTCATCTGGCTAAGTTTTGTTGGATAAAATTAGTTATGAATTGTTTTTCCACGTTACCGTTTATATAGTTTCCGGGAGGTCGTTTAACATAGGACGTGGATGATTGAAAAATGTTGCAACTGGACTATAGTAAAATTTGGATCTGGACGATCGACTAGAACTTAAGAATCGGCAATTTTACAATGAACGATTCGAAATTATTTTCAACCAGGATATTGCGTTTGGTCAGGAGCTTGTAGCGGTTGTCGAGGTTGCTCAATCCTATTTTGGAGGTAGGCTGCGGGTTGGTACGGCGGTTCATGGCGTTGCGGACGATGACATAGTCGGCTGAGATGGAGACGTCGATGGTCAGGGGTTTTTTCTCGCTGAATTCGTTGTGTTTGATGGCATTTTCCACCAGTGCCTGCAGGGAGATCGGCGGGATCAGGAAGTTCTCGGCGGAGAGATCGGTGATCTCGATGACCATGCTGATCGCTTCGGCGAAGCGGATCTTCAACAAATAAAAATAGTTGCTGATGAATTCGATCTCTTCCCGGAGGAGGACCAGGTCCCGCTCTTTGTTGGACAGGATATAGCGGTAAACCCGGGCAAGGGTATCGTTATAGAGCCGGGCGCTCAGGGGGTCGCGGGTGATAAGGAAGGAGAGAGTGTTGAGCGAGTTGAAAATGAAATGAGGGTCGATCTGGTTCTTGAGGGCTTCGAGTTCGGCCTGTGCTTTGGCGACGTTGAGCTGTTCGACCCTGGATTCGTTGTAGGCTTTTTCCAGGTTCAGGAATATGATCTCGTAGATATTGGTGATGAAGCAGGCGGCGATGATGATCACCAGGACGGTGCTGACGAGATGGTCGGGGTCCGGGGTGAATTCATGGGAGGCGAGTATCCAGAGGCGGAGAAGGCCGGCGGAGAGGATGCCGGAGTAGACGATGTTGGCGAAGAAGAGGGCGATGATGACCCGGTAGAAGGCCCGGCTGGACTGGGGTGTTTTGGCCCTGATATAATACATCAGACGTACATTGCCCTCCCAGACCAGAAAAGCGACTACTGTGAAATAGAGATAGGAGGCTATGCCTTCGGAAAGGGTATAACGGTGATTGTCTATCAAACCGGTGAGGTTTGGGATCAGGAGGCCGAGGGCGGGGATGCCTACTAACTTGACTACCCTGTCGTTTACAACCAGTTGTTTGTTCATAGCAGTTGAGGTTAGGCGGTTGCCTAGCGCACAATAGGTTTAAATGTTTGGGAAAAAACTCAGGTGTAGTAGCAGCTCGATAACGTGAAATAATTTATTTGTGCTGTGATAGAAAAGTTAATTAATTACAAAAGTGATGAGCAAATGTTTAGCGGTAGGGCCTTCTTACCTTTTAAACCTCCAAATGGACCATTGGACACGAAAATTTCCCGCTTGGGTGGGTTTACCCAGTAAGAATTTCAAAATGTTAGTACCTTACAGCGCCGAAAGCCTACACTCACTAAGCAATTTAAATGCCCCGTTTGCGGGCCAGTACATATAAACTTTTTCCGGGGAAATTTCATTTAGTCTAACGGGCAACTTCCCCGGATCTTAAAACAAGTTGTCCTTAGAAGTTTTCTCATGTGACCCGCAGGTGGTTTCTACCACCTGCTCTTTTTTTGTGTCGCCCGTAATACCCACTGCCCGGTGGGAGCGGCGAAAAGAGCACGAGTCGGTACGCTTTGATACAAGTTGGTACAAGTTGGTTCAAGCAATTTGCACGGCTGCGTACCAATGTTGTGCAGCATCTTTGCAATTTCAGTCCTGCTATAACGCCCTTAGGTCGGCTATTTTCCCGCTTGGGTAACTCTTCCGCATTTTCGTGCGTCGATAGAATCATTTTCTGTGTCTTTGTTGAAATCTACTTTTTAAACCATTATCAATCTAACAGAAAATGAGAAAGCTTATTCTAACTCTTATGAT